>PWJF01000026.1 GCA_003560935.1 Ignavibacteriales bacterium | reverse complement strand
GAATTAAATTACGGTCGATATGTAACGTTCATACCCGGTATTCGATATGAAAGAGATTACTCAAGATATAACGGACAACGTTTTAGGGAAGTGATCGTTGCGATGCAAGAAGAGCCTCCCGCCGATTATGAAGAAGTAACAAACGAACGTGAAAATGAATTCTTCTTACCGATGTTACATGCTGTCATTCGTCCGACGAATTGGCTGCAAGTCCGGCTTGCGCGGACCGAAACGCTGATCCGCCCCGACTATATGCAATACGCACCGATCACACAAATGAACAACTGGGGTACGTACGCCCGTGCCGCTAACGCTGAATTAAGACCTGCGCACTCAACAAATTATGATGCCGCAATCTCGGTGTATCAGAAACATATCGGTTTTTTTACCGTTGCCGGATTCCATAAAAATGTTAAAGATTTAATATTTCAAACCAGGTATTACCTTGCGTGGGGATTTGTCGATCCGCTTCCGGGTATGAACATTCCGGAGCATTGGTATCGACGTTCTCAGCCGCAAGTCGATACGTTTATTAATAATCCATATCCGGCGACATATAAAGGATTCGAACTCGATTGGCAAACGAACTTCTGGTACCTGCCTCCTCCGTTTCAAGGATTAGTATTCAACATTAATTTTACCGCAATTTGGTCCGAAATGGAAAAACAATTGTATTTCATGAGGAGATATGTAATTCAGCGACCGAATATTTTTGGATATGAACTCATTGACACAACCCGAACGACGCGTATGCCGGATCAAGCTGCACAAATATTAAACGCAACCATCGGGTATGACTATAAGGGATTCTCTGCCCGCTTTTCGTATCTGTTCCAAACTGATAGGGTAGCATTTATCGATGTGTATCCTGAATATGATCACTTTACTGGCGATTATGCACGGTGGGATTTTACGGTCCGACAGAAAGTTGGATTAGGAATTCAATTATTCGCTAACTTCAGTAATTTGAATAACAGACCCGACAGAAATTTCCGGGGAGCTGCATTGGTGCAGCCAACATATACAGAGTACTATGGCTTTACCATGGATCTGGGGGTTCGGTATAATTTTTAATGGTGTATAAAGAAACGAACCGGAGGAATTCTTCTCTGACAATCAATAAACCCGAAACTATAACAAAATAGGAGGTTAATACCATGAGACACCTTTACAAAACGAACTTTTTTTATCTCGCGGTCGCTCTCATCGTGTGCGCCTTGTTTTTACCCGGACAAGTGATCGCACAGAACGACACACTTGTCGTTCAGTGGTGGGACGATGTCGCCGAAGAGATAATTATCAACGCTCTTTTAACCGCCATCGAAGAAGATACCGACAGACCTGAGGGTCGTGTATATAAGTTACTGCGCGGCGGTTTCTACGCAAATACGGAAAGTATTGAAGCCCCTGATTTTCACCTCCGCATAGTGGGTGAAAAAGCCGGTACGGAAGAATATGAACATCCACCCATTCTTCAGAAGTATCGGAGAGATGATGCTTCTGTCGAACCGCGGATGATTACCGTGGGGAGTGATTTAACACTCAAAAATCTCTATATCCTCGGTAATGATGATACCGGCGATCAAGGTTCCTATCAACCGATTCGTATCACAGGCAGCGGCGGACGTCAGGTAATTGATAATGTTATCTTTGAACGATCCAACTTTGCTATCCCTGCATGGGATGGCGCGAATAATACAATCATTATAACGAACAGCGTATTTCGCAATCTGATCCCGGTGGCTGACAATCAAAAGTGGACGGGTCGGGGCTTTTCAGCCTGGACCGATCAGGATACGGTCATCGTTGAGAATAATACCTTTTTCCTTGTGAATTTTACCGCAGTTCAGATTGAAGGAGGTTCGGCAAGATACTTCCGGTTCAATCATAACACCCTGGTTAATATAGGACGAAACTTCCTTACCGGTAGTTGGTGGCGGGATGCATTTGTTGCAAATAACCTCATTATTAATGGCTTTTGGCATGGTGAAGATGCCGCTGATTTTCCACCTGATCGGGACGAGAGGGCAACTCATGCAGGTATGATGGGTATTGGTTCATTACCGTCTGAATACGGACCCGAAATTGGAAGGAGAATTGTTTTTGCAAATAATTCGACCTGGCGAGATCCGAAGTTTGCGGAATTTTATGGTGATGAGATTGTTCCTGCATGGTTCATTGCTCCGCAAGTACGGGAAGATTTCTTCGATCAATATGAAGCGATGGTCGTTCAAGATACTGTATGGCTTCCTCAAAGACCTAATATGCCGACTTACTTTGATGACGAGTTATTCAACGCGATGTGGGATTATATAACCAACGTTCGTACAACCCCCGCAATGGCGGAACCATATTTCTGGATGCTTCCCGAGCATCCTATAACAGGCGATGTTCTTCATACTGGTGTCCGCTGGCCATTGCCGGAAGATTTCTCGTATGATGATGCCCAACTCTTAAGTGCCGGTACAGATGGATTGCCGCTCGGTGACCTTAATTGGTTCCCCGATAAAAAAGCAGATTTTCTGGCGAATAAGGAACAATATATCGAAGATATCCATGACATGGCAGGCCCACAAATCGTATTCGATGTCGTCGACAGCCGTCAGGCGCACCTTGGCACTCTTGTGGACCCCGCTGTGGTGGAAATAGTTTCGCCCCCCGAAGCTCCACCTGCCGGTCAACCTGAGTATTGGTTCCATATGGACGGCGGAATTTATTTCCAGTGGGACTTTGAGCTGGAACAAGAAGGACAGTACGACCTGAACGTTTGGACACATATGCGCGGTAATTCCATGCGAGGACAGAGGATTATTGTCAATGGTGTAAGCATCCTGGATTCTCGGGGTTGGGGTGAGTATATATGGGATACAAACGAAGGTCCACATGCCGGTATGCCAATCAATGAGTGGACATGGACCCTGATTCGACACGATGAGGTCTATATTTACGACGAGGAGGGAACCTTAGTACCATATGACTTGGTACTGAATGAAGGTGCAAATACCATTAGAATTGAAGCATCATGGGGTTGGCAGAACTTCGCAGATTTTCAGATCTTGCCTGCGGGATCAACGGACCCTGCTCTCGTTTTACGCCCCATTGATATTACTTCGTATTCAGTCGTGGAGCCCAGTACGTATGGATTGGAATATACCCCCGGATATTTCAGGTTTGTTGATTTAGGTGCGACGGGCACAGTTGCCTGGAATATGAATGCTCCAAGCGATGGAAACTATTTGTTCAGAATATTCTACCAGAACACCGGTGCTCCTGTAACAGGTGATCTGTTGGTAGATGGCATCGATGTACCGGTTGATTTTGACAGTGATCCGGAAGGAGGACCGCTTGATCTTACGACTGATTTATTTACTTTAAGTGCCGGGTCATACGATTTCACATTGAGTGGAAGTGGCATTAAGATTGACGATGTACAATTAATTAGAAAAATCACTGTCTCTGTTCCGCGAAAGAATATCGCGGATGGATTTTTCCTGAATCAGAATTATCCGAATCCGTTCAACCCCTCCACCACAATCAGGTATTCGATACCGCAGACCGAGAAGGTAGTCTTAAAGATTTATAATATACTCGGTCAGGAAGTGAGTACGCTTGTGAATGAAGTTCAATTCCCTGGCACATATAATGTCATTTTCGATGCATCGCACCTCGCAAGCGGAATGTATATTTATCGTATCCAGGCAGGTGAATTTACGGAGGTGAAACGAATGATGTTCATCAAATAGAATGAACGTCTTTTATCTCGCAACGTGATGTATTTTTGTAAAGAGGGGAGGAAGAAACTTCCTCCCCTTTTTTTTAAATTATTAAAGTTATATGTGCGGTATAACCGGATTCTAATCATATGCAATTTCACACTCTCGACATTATCATCCTCGGCATCTACATCTTCGCTACCGTTTGGATAGGTTTCTGGGTAGCTCACCTCGCTAAAAAAAATATCAAGCATTACTTCCTGGGCGGTAATAAGATACAGTGGTATTTTCTCGGTGTGTCAAACGCATCGGGTATGTACGATATCAGCGGAACGATGTGGCTTGTGTATTTACTATTTATATACGGACTAAAGAGTATATGGATTCCGTGGTTATGGCCCGTATTTAATCAAATTTTCTTAATGGTGTTTCTCTCGATCTGGCTCCGCCGCTCGGGTGTCATGACCGGTGCCGAATGGATCAAGTTCAGGTTCGGGGAAGACAGAGGAGCTCATCTCGCTCACATTATAGTGGTTGTATTTGCGATCATTAATGTTATAGGATTTATCGCATATGGATTTGTCGGTATCGGTAAGTTTGCCGCGGCTTTCCTCCCCTGGCAATTGATGCCCGACCCGACAGCAAATGTATATGCCTATGGATTGATCATTACCGCAATTACCACAGTGTATGTCGTGAAAGGCGGGATGTTCAGCGTTGTATTTACAGAGGTATTGCAGTATACCATAATGACAATCGCCTCTGTTTGGGTGGGTATTATTGCAATGAATGCAGTGTCACCGGGAATGCTTGATGCAGTTATTCCCGATGGTTGGAGAAACCCGTTCTTCGGCTGGACCCTCGACCTCGATTGGTCGGGTATAATGGACACGGCAAATCTGAAGATAGCAGAGGATGGCTGGACTATCTTCGGCTTTTTCTTTATGATGATGTTGTTTAAAGGATGGCTGCAGGCAGGTGCCGGACCCGCACCGAATTACGATATGCAGCGTATCCTCGCTGCACGGAAACCCACCGAAGCTGCAAAAATGAGCGGGCTGGTGAGTCTTGTTCTGAATTTTCCCCGGTACATGTTGGTAACCGGTCTCACCGTACTTGCATTGGCATTCTTTAGCGATCAGCTTAATGCAATGGGCGCCGATGTCGATTTTGAACTTATACTACCTTTTGCTCTGGCTAACTTTATACCGGTCGGGTTGCTCGGATTATTGACCGCTGCACTGTTAGCTGCTTTCATGTCAACATATGCCGCTACAGTGAATGCCGCGCCTGCATATATTGTCAACGATATTTATAAACGGTTTATTAATCCGAATGCACATCCAAAGGTGTATGTTCGATGGAGTTATGCTATTTCGTTGCTTGTTGTTGTGCTCGGTACGGCTTTCGGTTTTATGTTGGGTACTATTCACGATATCGTACAATGGATCGTTGCTGCATTATATGGCGGGTATACCGCAGCGAATGTTTTGAAATGGTACTGGTGGCGTTTCAACAGTTATGGATATTTCTGGGGGATGGTCGGCGGTATTATCGGATCGATGATCTTTCCGGCGGTGTACGCCGATGTCCCCGTAATCTACATTTTCCCGCTGATTCTTTTTGTATCGATTATCGGTTGCGTGGTGGGAGCATTAATGACGCCGCCCGATGATGAAAAAGTATTAAAGCGATTTTATATAAAAGTCAGACCCTGGGGATTCTGGGGTCCGATACATGATAAAGTCGCCGCCGAATACCCCGACCTCCAGCGGAATATGGATTTTAAACGTGATATGGTAAATGTCGTGGTCGGTATTGCATGGCAAACGGCACTCGTGGCAAGCGGTATTTTCGTGGTTATACAACAGTTCGATGCTTTGTTTATCTGTGTAGCAATTATTATAGTGTCGTCGGTATTCTTAAAATATAATTGGTACGATAAAATGAAGGATTATCCGGATAAATACTCGGAAGAACTTGTACCCTTGCCGGAAACCAACGAGGGTGGTTCGGTTGAGCCCGTACCAACTCTGGTCAGCGAAGAGGTGCAGGATAAATAAACCTGTTTTTATTTACTAATAACAAAGAAAGAATGGATACAAATAAAGTAGTTCCGGTACATTTTGAAGAACGTATTAGAAAAATCAAAACCTCTCACGAAGCGCTTTTAAATCGTATTAACCGGCGATTGGAAGGGGGAAATGGAATTTTCGACCGATATCGTTATCCGGTCCTGACTGCGGAGCACACACCGCTCGAATGGCGTTATGATTTTGATCCCGGAAAAAATCCATACTTAATGGAACGAATGGGGATCAACACGGTATTCAATCCGGGTGCAATAAAATTAAACGGAAAATATTTGCTCGTTGCTCGCATAGAAGGTGCCGACCGTAAATCATTTTTTGCAGTAGCCGAAAGTCCCAACGGGGTCGACAATTTTCGTTTTTGGAATTACCCGATTACCATGCCCGAGACCGATGATCCGGATGTTAATGTGTATGACATCCGGCTTACGGAGCATGAAGATGGCTGGATATACGGAGTATTTTGTACCGAGCGAAAGGATCCGGATGCGCCGGCACACGATACATCCGCGGCGACGGCGCAAGCGGCCATAGCACGAACAAAGGATCTTATTACATGGGAGCGGTTCCCCGATCTGAAAACACCTTCAAACCAGCAACGAAACGTCGTTCTGCATCCTGAATTTTTTAACGGAAAATATGCATTCTACACCCGCCCGCAGGAAGGATTCATCGATACAGGATCGGGAGGCGGCATCGGCTGGGGACTTTGTGACGATATCGAGAATCCGGTTATTCATAAAGAAGAAATAATCGATGAACGAGAATATCATACCATCAAAGAGTTAAAGAACGGACAGGGTCCGCCGCCGCTTAAGACAAATGAAGGATGGCTGCATCTTGCACACGGTGTAAGAGCGTGTGCTGCGGGTCTTCGTTATGTCCTGTACATGTTCCTTACCGATGTAAACGAACCGAACCGAATAATCCGACAACCCGCCGGTTATTTAATTGCTCCCGAAGGTGAAGAACGGGTGGGAGATGTGTCTAATGTCGTATTCAGCAGCGGATGGATAGAAGACGATGATGGTACTGTGTTTATATATTATGCATCTTCGGATACACGGGTCCACGTGGCAACCACAACAGTGGATAAATTACTGGATTATGTTCTGAATACTCCTCCGGATTCTTTACGTTCTTCCGCTTGTGTTGCACAGCGGAATGAACTTATAACAAGGAATCTGGAATTGAGGAAATGGATACATAATGAAAACAAATGAAGTCTTACGAAAATTACGTACTGAACTTGAGAAGGAGTTACGTGAACACATACTTGAGTACTGGGTTGTCAATGCGGTTGATGACAAACACGGAGGATTCTACGGACGTGTTAACCGGGAGAATCAACCTGTTGAACACGCAGATAAGTCCAGTGTTCTGAATTCACGAATTCTCTGGACATTCGCTGCAGCGCATCGTTTGTTTGGCAAGCAACATTATAAGGATACCGCAGATCGTGCATATGCATATAGTGATGATAAATTTTGGGATGTTGAACAGGGCGGGATCTATTGGATGGTTGATTACCGAGGTATACCGTCCGATTCAAGAAAGCACATGTATGCTCAGGCATTTGCATTATATGGGTACAGTGAGTATTACCGTGCAACATCCCATACATACACGCTGGACAGGGCAATAGAATTATTTAATCTGATCGAAAAATACGGATTCGATCCTGTGAACAACGGGTATCACGAGTCGTTCGATCAGGCATGGAAACCGTTGGACGACGCACGCTTAAGCGAGGATAACGCAAAGGAGATGAGAAGCATGAACACCCATCTCCATATACTGGAAGCGTATGAAAACCTGTACCGTGTGTGGCCCGATAAGCTGCTGCACACCCGTTTGAAAGATCTTCTCGAATTATTTATGGGTCCAATGTATAATTCTACGAACCATTATTTTTATTCGTTCTTCGACGAAACATGGAAGCCGCGGTCGCGTGTATATTCGTTCGGTCATGATGTAGAGGCAAGCTGGCTTATTAACGATGCCGCGCGTACTCTCGGGGAACCGAACCTTATGGAGACCTCCGAGCGGCTGGTCCGGGAAGTGTGTGCACACGTTCTTCAAGAGGGAGTGGATACGGTGAACGGCGGAGTATACGATATCGGCGATAGCGGTACCGTAACCAACAGCGATAAACAATGGTGGGTGCAAGCGGAGGCAATCGTTGGTTTTATAGACGCATATCAGAAAACCGGTAATTCCGATTATGTCGATGCATCGATGCACATCTGGTCATTTATTAAAGATAAAGTGATTGATAAAAAATACGGAGATTGGTTCTTTAAAATCTCGGAGACGGGTATGCCGTATTTGGAAGAGGATAAAATCGGGCCATGGAAATGTCCTTACCACTCAGCGCGTGCGTGTATGGAGGTGCTGTCCCGGGTGGATACTATTTTGTCCGGAGAAGACGTGAATTCGGAAATGACACCGGATACACGCACCGACGGTAGGTAATATAACAATAGTACTATTCCATGTTATGCTGAAAACCTTGTTGTTATCATGTTTATGTATCATGGCGGCCGCCGGTTGTCAGACATCCGGCGACCAGCTCGATACGCTTGCGATGTTTTTCAAAAGCTTACAATTTACGGATTGTCTTCAATCTGATAACAGAAAGGGAAAAAGTGTGGATTTATTCGTAAAGGAGAATCTTATTGCATGGTGTGTGGTTCCATACGACACAATGCATCGCGGACCGGAAGAACGGGCTCGCATGTTAATGGAACTCGGTTTCACAAAGTTCGCATGGGATTGGAGAGAACAGCACCTCCCCGTGCTTCCCGACGAAATAAATGCCTTACGTAATCACAAAATTGAACTTACCGCCGTCTGGCTTTGGATTGATAAGAGAGCCTCAGATTCGAATCATCAAGTCTCTGAATACGGATAATGTCGGTATTGTGTATAATTTCCATCACGGACATCACCAAATAGATAAATTTCCCGCGCTACTTGAAATGATGAAGCCCTATTTATGGACGGTTAATCTTAATGGCATGAAAAGAGACGGGCCGAAAATTCTCGATATCGGCGCGGGCGACCTGGAAGCGATATGATACGGCAGGTGAGACATTCGGGGTTTAGCGGAACTATCGGAATAATCGGACACACCGAAGGTGAAGATGTTCGTGAAGTGCTTCTCAGAAACCTGAGAGGCTTACAGAATATTCTGGATGAATAGGAGATACGTGCAGCATGCCAGACTAATTGAATAATAGTTACTTTAAAGAACCGGACACCATGCAGACTACCCGATTGGTATTATTTATAATCCCGGCTATCCTTAGCGCTTCAAGCTGTAATTCATCTGAATTAGAAAGAGAAAAAATCGCCGGTGAACTCGAACAGTCACTGAGTATCGATTTGTTGAATGCCTGGTATCCCATAACTCTGGACACAGTGTACGGTGGATTTCTCAACGATTTTACATTCGATTGGCGTTTTTCGGGAAGGCAGGATAAAATGATCGTTACTCAGACCAGACATGTCTGGACGACATCACAAGCTGCAATGATGTTCGACCATGACATGTACCGGCACATTGCCCGGCATGGATTCGAGTTTTTGCGTGACACAATGTGGGATGAAACATACGGCGGCTTCTACACACATCGAAACCGTGAAGGGAATCCGATACCTGGAACCGAACAGGATTATAAAACTGCGTATGGTAATGCCTTCGGTATCTATTCGCTTGCCGCATATTACAAAATGTCGGGCAATGCAGACGCCCTGGATCTCGCCATAAAAACCTTTCTATGGCTCGATACATATAGCCGTGATCCGGAGTTTGGCGGCTATGCTGACCGTATGATGCGGGATGGATCGTGGTTATATGATCGTTATCTAAAAGATCAGAATTCATCGATACATTTACTTGAGGCATTCACGGAATTATATCAAGTCTGGCCTGATAATCTTCTTCGTGAACGTCTTCTTGAAATGCTCATCCTTATTCGTGATACATTAATCAATGAAAACGGCTATTTAACGTTGTTCTTCGAAAGAGACTGGCAGCCGGTATCGTTTCGTGATTCATCCGCTTCATTTCGTGAAGCAAATTATTTCTACGATCATATTTCTTTCGGACACGATGTCGAAACTGCATACTT
>PWJF01000058.1 GCA_003560935.1 Ignavibacteriales bacterium | reverse complement strand
CGGATCGACCGCCGCACAGGAAGTAGGCTTCACGCTTGCAGAAGGCATCGCGTATGTCGAAGCGGCGCTTGATGCGGGTCTTGATATCGATAAGTTTTCCGGACGATTATCGTTTTTCTTTAATGCACATAACGATCTGCTTGAAGAGATTGCAAAGTATCGGGCAGCGCGCAGGTTGTGGGCACGTATCATGAAGGAACGCTTTAAAGCAAAGGATCCAAAGTCATGGATGATGCGCTTTCACACGCAGACCGCCGGTTCGACATTAACCGCACAGCAAATCGACAACAACGTCGTCCGCGTCACCATACAGTCGCTTGCGGCGGTGCTCGGCGGCACACAGAGTCTGCACACCAATGCACGCGATGAAGCATTGGCACTCCCCACAGAACAGTCGGCGCGAGTTGCATTGCGCACCCAGCAGATCGTCGCCCATGAGAGCGGTATAATCAACACGATCGATCCGCTTGCCGGATCATACTATGTCGAATCCCTCACCGACAAGATCGAACGGGACGCGGAGGAATACATCGAAAAGATCGACTCGTTCGGCGGAATGACACAGGCAATCGAGAGCGGCTACGTACAGCGGGAAATTCAAAAATCAGCATATCAATTCAATCAGGAAATGGAAGCCGGAAAACGTTTCGTCGTTGGAGTCAATAAATATCAAACCGATGAACCTCCCGTCGAAGACATACATGAAGTCGATCTGAAACTTCAGGAAGAGCAGGTTGCGTTTTTGAATAGAGTACGCTCTGAGCGTAACAACGATGCGGTACAATTAAAACTGAAAGCATTACAAAAAGCAGCAGAAGGCGACGCGAACCTCATGCCGTATATACTCGACGCCGTTCGTGTATACGCGAGTGTCGGAGATATATGCGGTACGTTGCGTGAAGTGTTCGGGGAGTATGAGGAGAATGTGACTCTTTAGAAATCGGAAATCGGACATAGGAAATCTGAAACATAAAATCATTATGGAACTACAGAACATTGAACATATTGGGATAGCTGTAAAGGATCTTCAGGTATCAATCAAATTTTACGAAGAGGTATTGGGATTGAAGTGCTATAAGATTGAAGAAATCGAGGACCAGCAGGTGAAAACAGCTTTCTTCAAAGTTGGCAATACGAAAATTGAGTTGCTCGAATCCATTACACCCGACGGATCCATTGCGAAGCATATCGAAAAGCGGGGCGAGGGATTACATCATATTGCGTATGCCGTTGACGATCTTCGTGCGGCTTTACGCGAGGCCGAATCGAAGGGCATTCAACTGATCGACCGTGAACCGCGAAAAGGAGCGGAAGGATTGAACATCGCTTTTCTTCATCCGAAATCGACGCAGGGGGTATTGACGGAATTGTGTGAGAAGCCGAAGGAATAGAGAGTTCTACCGTCAGCAGCAAAATCCGGAAAATAAAATAATATATGCTGAGCTCCAAATTCACTTTCAGTCATACAAAGCATTCGTAATCTCCTTAAAACTATTCAACCCCGCCTCAACGTATTCTATGCTCTCATTTATCAAGATCGTTCGCCTATACCTCAAAGCCGGGTTCAATCGCATCCAACCATACAAGTAATTCTGTACTGGTCCATTCTTCGAACCGTTCCCATGGCAACTTGTTCTTAAGAAAGAGGATGAACTCGACCCCCTTTCGATCGAACACTTCTCGCGCCCGGCGTCCAAATTGCCCCTGGTACCAACCGTAGGTGCCGGCGTCTGCCAGAACAAGGTCCCGGTAATTGTCTTCGAAATAACTCAAAGATGTATATTGACGTTAGTCAAATAGAGCAATGAAATGGTGAGTCCAATTACAAATGTGAGGTTTTTCATCGATGTCACCGTTTAGTTATGAATGAACATTTGTAATCGTAGAATTTTCAGATTTGGAGCATGCACTCGGAAAAATATATAATTAAAATGATAATTAAAGTCAATTCGAACAGGTAAAAATTAACCGGGAACAGTTCTACGCTCCACCCCTGTTTGATATATTACAGAGCCTGATATTTTTTTCTTATCGCTTCTCATAACGGGGAAGGAAGGAAGTACACCATGATAACACTATCTGTCACTCCCGATGAAGCCCGCAAGCTTCGTGAAATCTTCGAATACGCATTATCTGAACTACGAATGGAGATAGCTGGAACTGAAAGTTATGACTGGCGCAGGGAACTCCACAGCCGCAAAGCTTTACTGATAAAATTGCTTCAGCAACTGGAAGAGGAGCGCTCGACAGAGCCGGCATAAACTCATAACTCTCAGCCAGAAAATATCCAGATTCGTTTTATCGCGTGCGACGGTCTCGTTGTATGTGAATTTCTTAAACCGTTCGGTTTCCTTTCGCTTGAATCTGTTTTTAGGATTATAATATTTCACAAATTGCTACCAATATCGCCTATCGCCGGCGGGCTTTGTCCAACCCTCTCCCACTATTCGCTCTTCGCTATTCGCTAACCATACGCTTGAAATAAATTATTCATCCGTAGAACCCTTATCTTTATCCTTTTCAAGAAGACGCATCGTTGCAGAGGATAATTCAATTGTCGGTGTCCGGCGGAACATGCGCGATATATACGCTCTTACACCGCTATCGATTTCTTTTATCTCATTCTCCGATTTTTGATAGAGTTCCTCCCACATAGGTGCAAAAGATGGATTTTTTGCTATAATATCATGTATGGCTTTATCATACGCGCATAAAAGCAGCAACTCACTCCTGCCCGGTTTACTTTTTAATGAATTATTGGTGATGCGAAGGTTTTCGTTTTGTTTCCTGAGTTCCTCCAGCTCTTTCTTTAATTTTTGATTCCCTTCAGCGTCTATTTCCATTTTGGTGTGCAGGTGCTCCTTCAGACGCTTAATTTCTTTTTTCAATTTCATCTTTTGAAAGGTCATGTACACCCACACGATAAACGCGGGCACAACCACGAGTAAGGCTATAATTTCGATTCCCATAGAACCCTTCGACTTTCAGTATTTAATAACAATGATCTGCATACACCCTTCCACCTTCTCTTATGCCGGAAAGTATACAAATATTTATAAACAATATCTATTGTCCCTCAATGCCGATGCCGGCTTTCCTCAGTATAACCAGAAGAAAATTCTGCATGCTGAAACATTCTACGGCAAATGGAAGAAAACCGAGATATCCGAGAAGGGGCATCTCGAATAATTTCGGACCGGCAAATGGAACGGGAACATCATACATCCAACCGGCAAATGCAATTGTGTTCCAGAATTCCCACAGGAACCCGCATATCAATCCTGCAGTGAATAATGATACGAGCGGCGCGGCATTACCCTGCCGCAACGACCGGTAAAGTGAACGGCCGCCTGCCCTGTCGTTTACCGGTTCAAGAACAAAGACAAATCCCATCCACACGAATGCAAAAAGGTAAGCGGCGATGTGAGACGGAAGAAAGAGCGGAACCAGCACGAACAGTATACCCGTCGTGAAATGAACAGTAAGCAAACGGGAAGATGCGTTCCATACAGGGACGGAAATTTTTTGTAAGGAATGGGACACTGCATTGTACGTGACCCATATGACGGGAAAGATCGTGGCAAATGACCAGGCATATCCGATTAACCTTGCCGTTATATTATCCGGGAGGCCGACGTATTCCCAATTCTGCATATGCAGATTATACGCTTCGAAAATCAGCCAACAGAATATAGACCACGGGATCATTACAAGCAGCTCTTTTCTGTCCCTGAACAGATACGAGCGTGCGCCCCTGCGAAAATTCCATGAATCGACAAAAAGAAAATATCCCGTCCAAACAACCGGGGTATAATAAATACCGACGACGGTCACGTGCAAAGCGACGAGTATTGTCGCAAGAACAATAATGCCCGCACCAAATATCATCAGGTATGCAGCGGTGACGCGGGATATTTCGGGATGTTGGTGATCACTATCCATGGCGAATAACCGGTTCTATTACTCCGATGACAAACTTGTCCGACACCCGCTTTTAAGATACTACTTTATAACTAATCTTCGACCGCAACAAACGTACTCCGGATGACGGGTAAGAATTCGTTATCCTTCTTTCTTCTCAACACTCTTCGGCCCGCTGCCGAAATGGAAAAACGCGAGTGCGGCACCCACTAATGCAATGTTTTTCATAAACTGTGTCATTTTGAATGATTTAAGTTCGAAGCTTTGTATACTTTGATGAGGATATGATGTACTAAAAAGGTTTTTGGAGCTGACGACCGGACTTGAACCGGTGACCTGCTGATTACGAATCAGCTGCTCTACCAACTGAGCTACGCCAGCGATGTTGAATTGACAGCGAAATACGAAACGTGATGCTTCGCTTCGCTCAGCATGACACAGGAAGTCAATATACGAATAAACGGAAAGATTTACAATATCACTGAATGCCGCGTATGATATCGATCTCCGTAGATTGAATAATTTCTTCCAGCTTCTTCCAGATATCCGATACGCGGGTGGTCATGATTATAAGGTCGTGTTCCTGCCCGGTTACATCCATGACATATTTCGGTAGGGTCGCTATTTTTTGAAATCCCATTCGCTCGAAGATCTTGATCTCCCGCACCTGGGTTTCGACGAACGATAACTGGATGTGCTGCAGCCCGACACCGGCGGCTTTTTCGAGCAGTTCATGTATCATAACTTTTCCGAGCCCCTTTCCCCGGAACTCCTTCGCAATGACTATCCGTATCTCTCCTATGTGCCGCTGCCATCCATACTGTTTCATATGCAGAGTTGCATCGCCGACGATCTCCCCCCGGTGTTCGGCTATTACCGGGAAGACTTTATCGTAATCGATCTCGTTCGCCCAGCGTTTAATAACTTCGGGATCTGTTGTATCGTTGCGAAGCACAAGCCGGTCGTCTTCGGGTACGTTTTTAAAAAATTCCAGCAACTTTTTTTCATCGTCGGGTACCATGAGCCGTATCATCACCTGCTCACGGTTCTTCAACTGTACAAACTTCGGATATTTTGTCATAACCTCACCTGTAATTTACTGTATTGCCCGTGCTTCGCGTTCTTTTTTTAATTTCATGCCGTGTTTATATCCCCGCTCAAATGCTTTCAAGTTTAATTCTTCCGTTCCTTTCGGGATGGAATCTTCCACCGCCTTGCGCACCGCATACTTTTTGAGCAATCCGGTTACCGCCGTAAAGCAACCGACAACAACCATATTCATCACGATACGCCGTCCGAGCTGATCCGCTATCTGTGTTGCAGGGACGGTATAGTGATCATAATCCTTTAACGCTCCGTTGCCGACGGACACCATGTGCTCTTCGGTTATAAGAATACCGCCCGGTTTAAGATCGCGGCCGTATTTTGTAAATGCTTCCTGTGAAATGACTACATTGATATCAGGTTTTCTGATATAAGGGTAATCGATCGGTTCATCGGATATAATGACCTGAGCGCTGCACGCGCTTCCACGTGCCTCGGGTCCGAAACTTTGTATTAATGTCGCAAATTTATCGTCAAACAGCGACGCAGCCTTGCCGAAGATATAACCGCTGAGGATTACACCCTGGCCGCCGAAACCCGCTATTCTAATTTCTGTACGTGCCATGTTTATCCTTCGTATGGAGTAAATTGTTCACCGAATACATTTGACAGGTGCTCGTTCATTAATTGACGGTAAGTTTTCCGTTCACGGTCAACAAATTTTCCGACTATGATCTTGCCCTGGAAATCCATTCCGACCTCTTTGGTATCAGCGCCGTTTTTAATCTCACTGTTTTCTTTATAAAACTTCATCTGATCGAGTCCGTCACCCAAACGATTACGCCTGCTGTACAGCGTCGGGCAGGGAGAGATGATCTCGACAAATGAGAAGCCGCGGTGTGCTATCGCTTCCTTGATTGCTTTGGTAACGTGGCGAACATGATAGACCGTCCACCGTGCGACGTAACCCGCACCGCTTGAGTCGGCAAGATACGGTAGATTGAACGGCGGGTCGTAACTGCCGTACGGATAGGTTGTTCCTTTTGCCGTGACCGGGGTAGTCGGGGCAACCTGCCCGCCCGTCATCCCGTAAATTAAATTGTTTACACAGATTACGGTCATATCGACGTTGCGCCGGGCTGCATGGATGAAATGATTTCCTCCGATGGCAAAGAGATCGCCGTCCCCGCTGTACACAACAATCTTCAGATCCGGATTGGCGAGTTTTAAACCCGTTGCGAACGGAATAGCCCTGCCGTGCGTGGTATGAAATGAATCGAGATTAAGATAGCCGGCTACGCGTCCCGTGCATCCGATACCGGAAACGATTGCCACCTTGTCAAGATCAAGCTTCGATTGTTCAAGCGCCCGCGCGAAACAATTGACCGTCGTTCCGATTCCGCATCCCGGACACCAGATATGCGGCATGCGGTCCATTCGTAATAATGATTCGACCGGATTCTGTGCTTCCGGTACTTCAATCTCCGCTGTTTGTTGATCAAGCATGTTCAATCACTCCTTTTATTGTGTCGTAGATATCTTCCGGTGCGTGAACGGCACCGCCTGCGTGCGGAACAAGCTGCATTACCGCATTACCCGCAGCACAGCGTTCCACTTCATGCACAATCTGACCGAGGTTCAATTCCGGCACCACAAATGCCGATACTTTTTTTGCAAGTTCACGGATATAGGATTCGGGGAACGGCCAGACGGTAATGAGCCGGATGTGACCGACCTTTACGCCTTCTTTTCGCGCCTTGTTGACGGCTGGCAGAACTACCCGCGATGTAATGCCGTATGAGATCACCACGACATCGGCACCCTCCACATGATCTTCTTCTATGTGTCTGATCTTTTCTTCATTCAATAAGATCTTATCGACAAGCCGGCGAAGCATTCTTTGCTGGACCTTGGGCGACATCGCCGGATAACCTTGCTCGTCGTGCGTGAGACCCGTGAGGTGAGTGCGATAACCGTCGCCGACCTTCACCATTTCCGGAACCATTGTTCCGTTCGTTTCAAACATCTTGTATTCACCCGGCGGTTTCTTTGTGAATTTCCGTTCGACGATATCAATCTGACGGGCTTCGGGGATGACCACCTTTTCGGTCATGTGCCCGACGCACTCATCCATCATCACCAGCACCGGTACCCGGTATTCTTCCGAAAGGTTGAATGCGCGTATCGTAAGATCGAAACATTCCTGCGGGGAATTCGGCACGATCGCGATTATTTCGTAATCGCCGTGCGAGCCCCACCGTGCCTGCATCATATCCGCCTGTGCGGGTAGTGTCGGTAAACCTGTCGACGGACCTCCCCGCTGGACATTAATGAACACACACGGGGTTTCGGTAATTGCAGCATATCCGATGTGTTCCATCATCAATGAAAAACCCGGACCAGATGTGACGGTCATAGCTTTTTTCCCCGCCCAGACCGCTCCCTGAATGGCAATAGATGACGCAATCTCGTCTTCCATCTGGATAAATATTCCACCGACGAGCGGAAAACGCAACGCGATCCGTTCGACGACTTCGGTAGACGGTGTAATCGGATAGCCGGCAACAAATTTACAGCCCGCGGCGATCGCACCTTCGCAGGCAGCGTGATCGCCGTCTATGAAATGTGCACCGGTTAGTACAGTTTCTTTGTCTGCCTTCACTGGCAACTCCTATGCAACTTTTTTAATAATAAATCCGTGGATTGCAAAGTCGGGGCAATATAAACCGCAAAGTCCGCATCCCGTACACTTCGCCTCATCGATAAGTTCGGGGATTCTATATCCTTTTGCATTGTACCGGTCGGAAAGATGCAGTGCATCGGTCGGACAGAACTCAACACAAAACGCGCATCCTTTACAACTGTCGGCTTTGATGATAACAGTTCCCTGTACTTTCTTCATGATCAATATTCCTGTTTATGTGTATTTCTGTTTCTTCGCATAATGCAGCAACTCGTCCCGGAAATCCGGATGAGCAATATTTGCAAGCTCCTGTACGCGCTGTCGTAAATTCTTTCCGTGCAAATACGCTACACCGTATTCGGTTACTACATAATGTACATCGGCACGTGTCGTCACCACTCCCGCACCCGGTTTGAGTTGGGCGGTGATTTTACTGAGTGTATCATTCTTTGCTGTAGACGGTATTGCGATAATCGGTTTACCGCCTTTTGAATATGCGGCTCCCCGGATAAAGTCGACCTGTCCCCCGAATCCGCTGTATATACGGGTACCGATCGAATCCGAACATACCTGTCCGGTAATATCGACTTCAATCGCCGAGTTAATGGCGATCATATTCTCATTCTGTGCTACTACAAACGGATTATTAGTGTAATTGGTGGGATGGATCTCGAAATAAGGGTTGTTATCGACGAAATCGTACAAACGCTGCGATCCAAGAACAAACGTTCCGATGACTTTTCCGGGATGCAGAGTCTTTTTCCTGTTTGTAATGAATCCTTTTTCGATTCCTTCCACGATACCGTCGGAGATCATTTCGGTGTGCACACCGAGATCTTTCTTATTTTCAAGTGCGGCAAGAACCGCGTCGGGTATACCGCCGATTCCCATTTGCATCGTTGAACCGTCATCGACGAGATCGGCAATATACTCACCAATTCTTTTCTCTACCTCCGTAAATCCTTTTTTATTCAGGACGGGAATCTCCTGATTGTGTTCGACGACTTTATGAACTCTCGATACATGTAAAAATGAATCCCCGAGCGTTCGCGGCATATTTTCGTTAACCTGTGCTACGACAAAGTCAGCCGACTCTGCTGCGGCTTTGGAAGCGACACACTCGACGCCGAAACTCATGAATCCATGCTCATCGGGTGGTGAAACTTGTACGTATGCGATCCCAATCGGTATAAGGCGACTGAGAAAGATCGACGGAATTTCAAAGAGAAATACCGGCACATAATCCGATCTTCCTTCATTTACCGCGGCACGATCCGCCGGACCGACAAACAATGAATTGTGCCGGAAATGCTTTTCCATCCCGGGAGCACTGAGCGGATCTTCACCCATCATCAAGAGATGATTCACCTGAACGTTCTCGAGATCATTCTTTCGTGCAGCGAGTTTATCAATAAACGAACCGGGAGTAGCGGCGTTCCCGCTTAGAAAAATTATGCTGTTACTTTTTACGTAATGTGCAGCTTCTTCCAGCGTTATAATCTTATCTTTATATTTCTCTATCCAGGACATTATAATAACCTATAACTATTAAAGAAGTTTACCTACTGGTGAATAGTCATATTCGTATTTTACAGCCAGTTGTTCATTTGTGCACCTACCGTTGAACGTACATACACCCTTTTGAAAACCGGATATATCCAGCAACGTTTTATGTAAACCGTTGCGGACGATTTGTTCGAGATACGGCAGCAACGCATTATTCAATCCGGTTGTCGCCATTCGTGCAACCGCCGCGGGCATATTCGGTACACAATAGTGAATCACATCATGTAGGACATAAACCGGCTCCACGAAGGTTGTCGGTCTGCTTGTTTCTACGCATCCACCCTGATCGATCGAGACATCGACAATAACCGCTCCCGATTTCATAGTTTTTACCATATCCTCCGTTACAACAATCGGTGCACGCTCGCCTTTAATCAAAATAGCACCGATGAACACATCTGCATATTGGACAGCTCTTGAAAGATTATATTTATTTGCAACAGCAGTAGTTATCCGTCGTTGAAAGATGTGTTCCATATCGCGTAAGCGCTTTACATCGATGTCCAGCATGATAACCTGCGCGCCTGCACCGAGTGCCTCCTGTGCTGCGGTCATTCCGACAACACCGGCTCCAAGTATAACAACCGCTGCAGGAGGAACGCCTGCAATGCCTCCTAACATTACACCCCGGCCGCCCTGCGTCGTTTCGAGATACCTCGACGCTACCTGGACAGCCATCGCTCCGGCTATCTCACTCATCGAATGGAGTATGGGAAGCGTTGATCTATCCTCAACAAGCTCAAACCCGATGGAAACAATTTTCTTACTGATAAGTTTTTTTAAATATGATT
>PWJF01000534.1 GCA_003560935.1 Ignavibacteriales bacterium | reverse complement strand
GAAACTCCGCAAGGCGGCGGTGAGCCCGGCATCGTCACGGTCGTGGCCATGATCGGCAACGCCATATTCGATGCCTGCGGGGCACGGTTGCTCCGTCTTCCCATGTCCCCGGAGCGTGTCCTGGAAGCGATACAAAAAGGATAGCCAGGTCACGGCAGCATGCCGGATTGGAAATTCAGCACATTTTCATCTGTCTGGCGTTAACCTTAACGTTATTTTCTTCGTCTGCCCAAGAGCAATCCACCACCGACTCAGTTACTCACATTGATAATCTAATGTTAGCATATTACTATAGTCAAATAAAAAGCCCGCCGCAAGCAGTTTTATATGCGTTATGGCTGCCCAGCGCAGGACATGCATATGCTGGTAATTGGGGCCGTGGACTCCTTTTTGCTGCTTGCGAGATTGGTGCTCTTGTAGTAGCCGTCTCTCTCGGTATCGAAGAGTTGAGGATATTGGACGCAGAAACTGAGGTCAATGCTTTGTTTTATATAGGTATAATGACTGCAATCGGACTCCGCATTTTTGAATTCGTTTTCGATTGTTCGAGGTAAAGCCATGATACATTATACCACATTGCCGGAGGTGGATATACAATAACGATTAAAGCTTCTCAATGAAAAGTCGATTTTAGAAAATTAAACTAATGAAGAGGAAGAAGCAGATGAAAAAGAAACAGATGTGTTCGATCTCGTTGTTGGTGGTTTTCTGTATTGTCGAGACTGCAGCCGGGTTCTCTCATCGGCCGGGATTTACGATCCGGTTACCGGTATATTTCCCAATTCTATTGTTAATTTAAAATTGTTCTTCGTATATTACTTTGATTTTTTAGTTTTGTTCAATGCATAAAGAATGTAAGATATTCAGAGGTGAGAACTGTGACACCGTGCCCGATGAGTTTCGTGACGACCGGGACGCGGTAAATTTCGCCATGCTCTTTAGTCTATTGCAGTTCGGTCATGGATTCCGTTACGAGTTACATCAATTCTGTGGAAGGGGAGCTTCCCAAACCATTACATTGGGAGTCCGTGCGTTGCACACCACGGGAGATCTTAGCACGGCCCACTTGCGCGTCATCATACAAAGAATACAGTTTTTTATTGAGACTGGTGGTAACATTTTGCAACAACACCGTGTGTTTATATAACTCTTTTTTCCTATATGAGCAAAATATTTAAAATAGAGATGGCTGGACTTTAATAATCATGTATTTTCTTTTACAAAAAAGGAGGTATGTATTTATGCAAGCGAATCTGCAAATAATCGGTCTTATAACAGTGTGGTTGCTTTTTGCAGCTGCCGGCGGAGAAGTGCGTGCTCAGGATCCGGGTGACATGTGCGATCCCGATGTCAGTATAGGTCACACAGCCCGCCTGATTTCAATGAGCGGCACTGTCACTGTAAATGATTATACCGGTAAACAGGTGCACGTCGGTAATGGATCTGTTATTCAACCGGGTTCTAAAATCGTGACGGGTGCGGATGCTCAGGCAGTGCTTTCACTTGAAGACGGCACCGCCAATCGTTTGAGCCGTTTCCGTGTTGATCCCGGCACTCAGGTGATTATCACAGGAGGACTCTTCTGCAGCGATTTACGTCCCAAAGCCGATGAAGGCCGATGGAGCGTACGGGAAATCGGAATCGAACTGCTTCACGGCGAGCTGCGGATCGAGCTTGCCGAAGGTGTGTCGCATGCGTTCAACCTTGAAGTGAATACACCCAACTCGGTGGCACGAATGGTGCGTGGCTCCCGGGATAAAATGATTGCGGAGGTGCGTGTCTCCGGCCTCGATGATCGGCCGCTGGTATCTCCCATCGATCATCCGAAAATCCGGATACATATAATGGGTCTTCTCATGGGACGTACCATTGATGATCTGACGCCGAGGGACAGGGAAGGAGTGATGATGCAGGCAGCAATGGCGGCCTTCAGCATGGGGCTGGTTGATGTGGAGGCAGAGGGATTTCTCGAGAATCCTCAGATCCAATCCACTATGGAGATGATGACCCGCGGGCTGAAGCTATCCGATCTCAGTGAAAATGAGAGAGGCATGGTTATGCAGGGGGTTGGCAGTATGGCACTGCAGCAGGGGTTGGTGAATCCAGAAACATTGAAAGTGTATGGCCAGACGGATGAGCAAACCCGCATTGCCGTACACGCAGGGAGGATGCGCGTGCACAACAAACACCGCGGCTATAAACGGGACGAAGCGTTCGAGATCAACTCCGGAATGTTTTCGGAGGTCAACGGTTATGACGTTCCAACCCGTCCGGGCCTCATGCAAGAATAATGTTATCCATACTCGAACCGGAAACTATGAGGATGCACAACGCATTTCCGATAAAGTCCTATTAATTGTTAGTGGGAACCCTTGCCTTTTATCCTGATGCTACTCTCCGGATTCGCGCTTCGATTTATAGCACTCTCTTAACAATTCAGAATGTGCCCGATCCGAATCCTCCGGATGACATAGTTGTCATTCGTGTAAAAGCGACCGGAAAATGATTTTTGTAAAAAATAATGTTATTTCGTAACATTCGGGACTAAGGTATGGGTAGATTTTACAATTTACGCAATGAATAAAGAGAACAGAGATTCTCATCACTTGCGTTATAGGCCTGTTTTTGTTGTATTTGCATTGTTTTCCACTCCGCTGGCACGAATATTGCACAATTATTGTTATTACAACTGATGATTCAGAATCTAACACACGTAGTTTTCTGAATAACCAGGAAAAGTCAATGTACCGTAACAACAATAACAGAAGGAGGTAGCATGAAAAGCTTAACCGCTTTTACAGTTGTTCTTCTCGTAGCTGGGATCACGCTGATCGGATGTGATGATGGACTACTTGATCCCGGGGTAAAAGCCCGACTGATAGTTTCGATTTCCGGTGAATCTAATGCAATTCAAAAGATCTCCGATGAGTCAAACGGATTTCAAGCTGTTTACCTGGCGATTACGCAAATCGAAATTAAAAAGAGCGGGGAGATGTGGGAATCTCACGACGTCATGATCGATAGGGTTGATCTGGTAGAGCTTGCCGAGAAAGGACTCTCGGAAACATTGTTCGATGATGAGCTCGATGCAGGATTGTATGAACAAATCAGGCTTCATTTCGCTAACAGTACTGTCCTCGTGAATGATGACGAACTCGATCTGTTCGTCCCGAGCGGTCTTCAAACAGGATATAAACTTGTCGAAGCGTTTGAATTAGAATCCGGCGTAACATACGAAGTGTCCATCGACTTCAATATCGAACAATCGATTGTGGAGACGGGGGATGGTACGTATATCCTTCAACCAACTACAAGAGTGACTGTTAACACTCAATAGAAAATCGCATAAACAAAACCCCGGACATCCGGGGTTTTGTTTATGTGTTGTGCAGTATCATGAGCTAACAGATTAAAGTTACATCATTGACGACCGCCTACCGGGTATTGCTCCTAACAGGTATATCCTGACACCGAGCACACCGATAAACGTCCCCGCGTCGCCGGGAATTCTGACATCGCTATATCCGGTGACTGCAATGCCGCCTTCCAGCTCGATAACAATTGTACGAATGTTACCTGGCTGCATGCGAAGAGACGGCCGTATATTCTTATATTTCTTGTTGCGTAATATTGGTTGATAAAACTCATTTTTTAATTTAATCCTAAATGATAAGTTGTGCTAAGAGTTATAAATAAATATATTCTCTCAGAGTTTAATAATAGTGGCAATAAATCTACAGTGAGGGCGTTATGAGTCGAGAAATTCGACTTACTGGCGAAAGGTTAACTATACATGAAAGAATAAGCAAGGTCATTCAGGGAAAACCCGCGATATAAGAGATGGGAAAATCTCGGCTGGATGCAAATGATTTTCTTTCTCATCGGAAAGCCGGTAAAGGTACAGGAGAGCGTTCTTCACACTACTCCCTGGCTTACATGGGGACTTGCTTGTACCATCGCCATGATAAGCATCCTTGCGTGGTATACGGATGCATCGCCATTGTTAGTGGGAACTCTTGCCTTTTATCCGGATGCTACCGGATGGGACTGGGTTGTCGGTCTGTTTGGATGTGCCTTTTTACACGCCGGTTGGTGGCATTTATTTGGAAACATTTACTTCTTGTATCTCTTTGGCAGGAATGTAGAATGCCGGTTTGGAAGACGGCGTATGCTATGGCTGTTTTTTATTTCCACTGCCCTTGGGTCGTATGTTCACGGACTTTTTTCCGACATTGGCCTGATAGGTGCCAGCGGAGGCATTTTCGGAATTCTTACTTTTTATGCTCTCCTTTTCCCGAAATCCCGGATTATGTGGCTTCCGCTCTTCGGATTCGTGCTTCGATTTATAGCACTCTCTGTCGAAAAATCATCGGGCAAACACTTTTTACGTCAGGGTATGCCCGTAAGAATTTTTCTGGTCATTTATTTGCTTTTCCAGATGATTCTCCTTTACGAGCAACTTTTTGCCGAAGGGAACATATCTGCTTTAGGCCATCTAGGAGGCGGATTGGCGGGAGTGGTCATGTACTTTACCTGGAAAAAAGGCTGGCTTCCATAATTTGCATTGCCGATGTTTCGGGAATTGCTGACCACCGGCCGGCGAAGTCAGACGCTCAGGGCCAAAACGGAGCTAATCCGGCGGGAAATTCCGTGAAAATATGCGGCATCTACTTTACTCTTAGCGGAATTTTCGTGATTTTCAGAAATATTGTATAACCTATTTCGTCCTGCAGATACCATGACTAAGACACAGGCATTAGAGCCAACCGGTTTATGGACGAGGAAAATAATCTGAACCTATAGTATTCCATGGAATCGCACAGAAACTCGAAATATCGAAGTCACTAAAGAGATGAAGGCTCAACAAACAAATGAGATAGTAGGTGAATTTATTAATCACGGAAAATGGAGATCTCATGGGCGTTCATTGAATTCGCTCTAAAATATCCACATCAAGAAATAGAACTTGGGTATGCTCCTGCTGAGCATCTGGCTAATCCTGACCGGGCTGATCGCATTGATCGGCTTAAGCTTTGAGGGGCTGCCCGTCGTCATGGCGATCCTTACCATTGCTGCCGGTGTTTTAATCCTGCTCGGTAGGTAAATCCATGAAACCTGCTGAAGCGATTTCTATGGTGGGGGGGACTGGTTACCCACTCTCAACAACTCCCTACCTCCCGCAAACCGCATTCGACCGGTCATATCTTTGTCCGAAAGGTTCTACGACGGCTATTCCTGACGGTCATACCTGAGTCTATATAGACTGGAAATCTCAAAATGTAATTCTTACTACCCACATGTAAATATTACCTGATTGACTATATTTGTCCAACTTATTAGAAGTTTTAAAATCTCACTCAAATGAAATTTGCATTCAATCAACCATAAAAACCAAAAATATTATTGGTTTATAGAACGGTATTTTCTTTTTAATGGTATGCATTTTGCAGTCAATACGAGAATACCCAAACAATTGAAGAGGGATTAACACTATGAAAAATGGACTACAAGGTTGGCGTATACCGTTTATTTTGTTTGGAGTGCTGATTATTTATGTTTATGGTGGTGGAGGAATTTTGTCCATATGGTTTGATTCAGATACGGCGGGCGACATCCTGTTGGGGATAGCTGGAATTGTAGGAATAATTATTGCTATTGTTATTTTTTATACACTCGTATTTAGTTTTCCAGGCATGGGCGGAAAAATGTGTCCGGAGTGTTGCAGGTATATACATAAAGGTGAAAGAAAGTGTAATTATTGTCACGAAAAACAATTATCGAAAAAAAACTACGAAGATAGAAAACGAGAGGAAAAACGTGAACAAGCGCAGGTGTATGAAAAGATACAGAAAGCTTTCGGCTATGATGAAAATAATCTAATAAATAAAAAGTCATAATTAGCAATGTTGAAATCAAAGGATAAGGGCATTGACGTGTTCAGTTAAGTATGGAACCTACCGTCTATAAAAGCAGCGGGGGGTACGCTTTTATTCCAAACTAACCAGATATCAATTAAAACCATCCAAATACCTCTTAAGATAAATAAGTTGATTGGTTGTAATGTGGAGAATTACAGTGATCTCCAGGAGTTGGAAATACAGGTAAATAATGCCCTGGAAGTAGCTCGCGTGCAGAGTATAAACATGGCGTTGTCATTGAAAGACGAGCCCGAATTACTGCCGAAAACGTTAACACCCGAAGGTCAACTGGAGACATGCAGGTCGGATTGGTGGGTGAGCGGATTTTTCCCCGGAGTGCTGTGGTATATATATGAAAATACCGGTGACCCTGAATTGAAATCATGGGCGCGCGAGTATACACGCAGGGTGGAAGATCAAAAGCATACTACAGATCACCATGACACTGTTACCGGTAAACCCGAAGTGAAACATACGGCGCAAGGATACAACCATGAATCGACCTGGGCGCGCGGTCAGGGTTGGGGATTATACGGATTCACAATGATGTACCGTAAAACAGGTAATTCTTTATATCTTGATCAGGCAGCGGGTATGGCTGATTTTATAATCGATCATCCCAATCTGCCTGAAGATAAAATCCCCTACTGGGATTTCGATGCCCCGAATATCCCGAACGAGTTGCGTGATGCGTCGGCTGCAGCGATCATCTGCTCCGCATTGCTCGAACTGAGCCGCTATGTCGATGACGAACGGGCGGAAATTTATTTGGATGTTGCCCGTACCCAAATCCGTACTTTAAGCTCTCCGCCATATCTTGCAGAGAAAGGTGCGAATGGCAATTTCATATTGAAACACGGTGTCGGGCATATGCCGAACGGAACGGAGATAGACGTTCCGCTTACCTATGCCGATTATTACTTTGTGGAAGCATTGATGAGATATAAACAATGGTATTTATAGCTTGAATTGGAGGATAGTTACTTGACTTTATTAAAGTAAAGTAATATAATAATACGGATTTTATAATTATGTTCTATCTCCCATATTTCATTTACAAATTAAAAGTGAGGTCGTTATGAATACAAAATGGCCTAAAGCTCTTATCTTGATAAAGTTCCTGGGGGTTATTTTTCTTTTAGCCGTATTTTTAATTACGTCCCAGGTTATGGCCCAACCAGGTACAATCCGCGGCACGGTCGGCGATGCTGAAACCGGAGAAGCCCTGGCAGGTGCCAATGTTCTCGTTCAGGGTCGCAATATAGGAACTGCGACTAATACTGCCGGGGAATATTCTTTCAGAATCCCGGCCGGTATATACTCAATTCGCGCCAGCTTTGTCGGTTACCGGCAGAGTATCGTAGAGGTCGATGTCCAACCCGGAGAGGAG
This sequence comes from Ignavibacteriales bacterium, assembly GCA_003560935.1. GTDB lineage: Bacteria > Bacteroidota > Ignavibacteria > T3Sed10-11 > T3Sed10-11 > T3Sed10-11. The sequence goes on along the minus strand of PWJF01000534.1, from coordinate 2,768 downwards.
ATATCATTGAATTTTGAACTTGAACCGGGCGCAGAACTTGGAGACGTTCAGGTCGTTGGAACACGTATGTACAATCGATCCATTCTTCGATCACCGGTACCCGTCGATATTATAGCACTGCCCCAGATGTTTGAAGTTTCGCCGCAAACGGATATAAATCAGTTGTTGACCTATGTTGCGCCGTCATTTCAAGCGAACAGACAATCGTCGGCCGATCAAACGGAATTTGTCGATCCCGCATCGTTCCGTGGATTGGGACCGGACCAGGTTCTCGTGCTGGTAAACGGAAAACGCAGACATAACACGTCTCTTGTAAATACGGTAACCTTTGCCGCCGGTTATGTCGGTACCGACTTGAATTCTATCCCGTATTCGGCTATAGAAAGAATCGAAATACTGCGCGACGGCGCCGCCGCACAATACGGTTCCGATGCAATAGCCGGGGTAATAAATATTGTCCTCAAGCAGGATACCGATCAACTCACCGCCGATGTTTCCTACGGTGGAATGTCGCGAGGGGACGGTGAAACGGTACAATTCTCCGCTAATTATGGTTTTCGTCTCGGTGCGAACGGATTTGTAAACATTGCGGGAGAATTTACAGACAGAGGACGCACTATTCGGTCCGATCATCACGATCTCTGTATCTTCGCTCCCTGCTTTGCATATCCTTTCACCGCTAATCCGGATTCCGTACGGGCATACGATGATGCGCAGATTGCACAACGCGGCTTAACAAGAGATGATTTCGGCTTTCGTGTAGGCGATTCTGCTCTTCAAGACGGCGGTTTGATGGTGAATGCGCTATTACCGGTAAGCGATGAAACCGAAGTCTATGCGTTCGGAGGATTGAATTTCCGTGAGGGGATCGGCGCGCCGTTCAGACGTTTGCCGGGCGAAGCGAGAAATATCGACGCCATATATCCCGTCGGATTTCAACCGGAAACACAAACGTCAATCTCGGACCAGTCGATTGCAATCGGGGTGCGAAGCAGAATAGGAAGATTTAACGTCGATTTGAGCAATACCTACGGTAAAAACCGTTTCGATATGTCGGTAGGAAATACGTTGAACGCATCATTGCTTGAAGCAAGTCCGACCAGATTTGAAGCCGGAGGACATTCATTCAGCCAGAATACCACCAACCTCGATTTTACCAGGTTATATGGCGACGTGCTCTCCGGTTTGAACATTGCCTTCGGTGCTTTCTTCCGGGTTGACAATTTCCGGATATTCGCGGGGGAAGAGGGTTCGTGGAGAAATTACGGTATGGTTGAAGCCGTCAATGAAGACGGTTTTATTATCACCGTCGATACACTCGGTTTACCGGGCGGTTCGCAGGGCTTCCCAGGTTTCAGTCCCGCAAATGAAGTCAACCAATACCGCCAGAATGCCGGCGCATATTTCGATTCCGAAGTCGATGTTACGGAGCAATTGACATTCGCCGGTGCACTCCGGTTTGAAAATTACAGTGACTTTGGAAATACATTGAACGGAAAACTTGCAGCAAGAATAGGTCTGACGGATTGGCTGTCGGTCAGAGGTTCGGTCAGCACGGGATTTAGAGCGCCGGCGTTGCACCAGATGTTTTTTAATAATATTACCACGAATATTGTCGACGGCAGGCTTATGGAGATCGGTTTATTTAAAAACGACAGCAATGCCGCCCGTGTACTGGGTATAGAACAGTTGAAGGAAGAAACCTCACAAAGCTTTACGCTTGGTTTCACTGCAAGACCGACACCCCAGCTTACACTGGCGGTCGACGGATATCTGATCGATGTCGATGACAGGGTGGTTCTTACCGGAAATCTTGGAAGGAATCCGTTCGGCGGGCTGCTTCCGGAGGTTGCCGGGATACTTGAACCGATCGGGGTTTCGGCAGCCAGACTGTTTGCGAATGCGGTCGATACGAGAACACAGGGTGTCGATATAATAGCTGCATATAATGGATTAAGAATCGGCAGGGGATTCACTAATATTGCTCTATCGGTGAATATTACCGAAACCGACATACTCAGGATAAATATGCCTCCGCAATTGCTCGGATCCGAAGACGTGTTTTTCGGTCCGAAACAACAGGTTGGCATGATGCATAATATACCGAACGATAAAGTGATCTTAACGCTTGATCACAGAATCGATAGATTTTCGGCATTCGTCAGACTAACCCGCTTCGGGAAGGTCGCACGGAGCGAATTTCCGTTTGGTACAACCCAATGGTTTAGCATCCAGTATGTTACCGATCTTACCGTCTCGTACAGATTTACGCCTCAAGTGATGCTGACCGTCGGTGGAAATAACATATTTGATGAGTTCCCCGATCGTGCAATATTTGAGAACTCGTTTTTCAATGTTTTCGATTTTCCGCCCGTTCAGCAGGGCTTTAACGGTTCCTATTTCTTCGGACGGCTGACGATTAATATGTAGGCGATGCTGTTGTGTTGATCAATGGTTAATATTTGATAGTTATTGGTTAATGGTTTGCGCCAGATGCGCATCCCAACCCGACCGATGGCTGGCGGGCACCTTTGGCGGAATTGGTTATTTGTTTTGTAATGCAGGGAATAGAAAAATGGTAGCTCGGTTGATGCCCTGAAAGGGTATGATAAATTGGGACCATTACCGTTGTTAAACACATTTATTCATATGATTAATTGATAACATTAGTTTATACGACGATTTTATTCCGCCCCTTCAGGGCTTAACTTCCTGTGTGGTAGTTTGTTGTCACGGGGCTGACACCCCGTGCTGTTGATAATGCCCTT
>PWJF01000508.1 GCA_003560935.1 Ignavibacteriales bacterium | reverse complement strand
TAACCGTTCTGAAAAAAACCGGTAACATTGTGACAAACTCTTTATCATTGTACACATCATCCGGAATTTTCTTGCGGGAGATCGATGCAAGATCAAACATTGTATTCCATTCGCTGGAACTTTTCTTTATAGAAAGAAATTTCGCAATTGATTCCAGGTATTCTTTATCCTCAGGAGCAGGTAATTTTCCCCTCTCAACTTTGCTCCAATTGCTCGCATCTATTTCCAGTTGTTTACAGAATTCACGCAAACTATATCTCTCTTCAAGTCTTTTTCGACGAATAAATTCACCGAATGTCATAAGTCCCTCCTATTTTATGTGTGGTATAGAATATACCACATGTAATAGGAAAAGTCAAACTAAGATCTGCTATAGAAATGAAACACCCGAATACCGATCATTACAACATGGCATTCGGGTACATTTTCACTTCCCGTTTGCGGTATATTAAACCCACCGGGATTTTCGTCAAATATAATATGATATATAAAATGTTCTTTTTTTATTGAGGCCATTTATACTCCCGTTAATGGAATATAATATTTTATTTTAATAAATCAACTCAAGTTTTATTAAAACCGGTGAGAGAGCGTCTCAATCAGCTGTTACGCTTCTTGAGACCGGTAACGGGTATCCGTAAAGCTTTAGCTCTTCTGGGATAGATCCGCTTTCCGTTTCGAACGACATATGCCCTGTATATAAAAGGACGTTTGTCGTTCTTTGGTTTGGCCTTAGCCATTGCCCTCACCTCCTTTCGTCCTGGTTTTAGCTACAGCAGGCCCTCGCCCCCCATTTACAACCACCTTCTCAATGAGCACAAAGGAGGAGCGGGCGGGCTGAGTAAAACCTGACGAAGAAGATGAGTGAGGGCGTCGCGTATCCATCACCGGCTATGTAAAAGAACACGAAAAACCATTAAATTAAATATATGATTTATCGGTTGTGGAGTCAAGAGTATTTTATCAAGATATTTCCATAACTTTTTAACTCATATAATCTTAAAGAATTTAGTTTAAGTAAAATATAGTAATAAATAATTACAATGTCAAACGTGACTCATACTCTTTAAACTAAATATTAATAAAGGGTTATGAGATTAATGTAATAAAATTTCTGTTTTAGATGGACAAATCGGAAAATTAGAGGAAGCGATTAGTCGATAAAGAAGTATATTTCGTGATAAAAAATCCGTTTACGGATCAATCAATAATCACACGCTACCTATTCCCCTCATCCTCTTCAACAGCTGTATTTGACCCGCATAATAAAAATCGTGTGCAGCAATGCCGGATATGATATGGTTATAACCTGCGGCCGGGGAAACCAGTCCGAACCCTTCAACGGAAACGAGCCGCGGGATTTACCCGTTAATCGCCGCCATACGACATACTTCCAGTATGCGGCATGAATGACTATTTCCCAGATGTTACGCCTGTCGATGATTATTATTTAATGGGAATTATAATTCCGGATTTTCAATTATACGAATATCGGGAGATGAGAGCAACTCAGCCGGATATCTGGAAGCCCGATACCATCAGAAGGTTATGTGACATGCAGGTCAGATCGACGGGTTTTTGCGGTATTTCCAGTCATAAACACTATTGGTTATCGCTTTTAGGAATGCATCTGCGGAATCATCCCAGTTGAATTTTGATGCCCAATCAAGTGCGTTTTTGGATAATCTCCTTCGAAGTTCTTCATCGCCGAAAAATCGAAACAACAACGCCGTCAATGCTTCAATATCGCCGTATTGATAAAGCAGCCCGGTTTCCTCATCTAAAATCGAATCACGCAAACCGGGCACGTTTGTACCGATGACGGGTATACCGCACGCATTTGCCTCGATGACCGTGAGTCCCCACCCTTCTTTCGATGATGTGTTAACAACAACATCCAGACCGCGGATGAGTCTTACCTTTTCTTTACCGGGGACATATCCGGTAAATGTGACATCGTCGCGATGTTTCATTTTTGATGCTGCTTTTCTCAGAGCAGGCAAATAATCACCGTCACCGATAATAACCAGTTTTGCATCAGCAATTTCGGTCTTTACCAAATCGAAAGCTTGAAGCAGATGATCGATGCTTTTGTATTTTTTTATTCGACCTAAAAAACCGATCGTAAACGATCGTTCTTTTTTTTCGTTACCGGTTGAATATAAAGTATGATCGACCGAGTTATGTATGATATGTATATTATGTTCCGGTATTCCCTGTTCGACTAATTCGGATTTCGTGCTTTCGGAGACTGCGACAATCGGCACATTGCGATACACACCCGGGATCAACCATTCCGATGCGTACACATAACTTGCCGCGATGGCATTTGTTTCAAGAAAGATGCTCTTTCCAAACAGATGATGAAATATTGCAACGATGGGTTTCCGAACATAGACGGGAGTGTAAAACGGGATTTTGTTTACATCGTCAATGACGACATCATACTTACTGCCGAAAAACAGATACCATAACGGAACTGCAAAATTAAAAAAGTTTCTCGT
>PWJF01000380.1 GCA_003560935.1 Ignavibacteriales bacterium | reverse complement strand
TTCTTTTGGAATTTCGGATCGTGCGTTGCGATTCCTGTCGGACAAGTATTCTTCTCGCATATACGTGCCATAACACATCCTTCGGCAACGAGCAGCAGTTTCCCGAAGTCGAATTCCTCAGCACCGAGTATTGCCGCGATGATGATATCCTTACCCGAACATAAACCGCCGTCAACAGAGAGCACTACATTTTTGCGCAGGTTATTTTCAATAAGTGCTTTATGAACCTCCACCAATCCGATCTCCCACGGCAATCCCGCGTGTTTCATCGAGCTGAGCGATGCCGCACCGGTGCCGCCGTCGCCGCCGCATACCTTAATGCTGTCGGCGCCCGCTTTGGCTACACCAACCGCAATAGTGCCGATGTTCCATCCGGCAACCAGCTTCACGTTTACTTTTACATCCGGTTTAAGCTGTTTGAATTCATAGATCATCTGTTTCAGATCTTCGATACTGTAAATATCGTGAAGCGGGGGAGGAGATATAAGATCCACTCCGGGATTCGAATGCCGTGCATGTGCAATATCGGGTGTGACTTTGACACCCATTAACTGTCCGCCTTCGCCGGGTTTTGCACCTTGTGCGATTTTTATCTGAATCTCATTCCCCGAGACAAGATATTGTGCGGTCACGCCGAATCGTCCGGACGCAACCTGTTTCACCGATGCGGTAATTCCGTCAGTATAGTAATAAGGATTTTCTCCGCCTTCACCGCTGTTACTCTTCCCGCCGAGCTCTTTCATCGCAAGGAAAATATCGCGCTGCGATTCGGCACTAATCGCGCCGAATGACATTGCACCGGAGCCGAAAGATCTGAAAATGTCTTCCTTTGTTTGTACGGAATCAAGATCCAAAGGTTCATCGGAATTCTTCAAAGTAAACAGGTGACGTATATTTACCGGTTCATCATGTACACCGTGTTCGAGGTAGTCGCGGTATAATTTCGCCGCTTCCTGCGGGTTATGCACATCGCGGACAAGTTTATGAATGATTTTTGACCTCACATTTGTCATTGAATGTCGTTCTCCCTGCGTAACTTTAGTATGCTCTTTGTATTGATATGTATTAATCAAATTGTCTCCCGTACACATATCGACCCGATGTAGGATATCGCTTACAAGCTCATCGATACCGATACCACAGAGCGGACTTCTCCTGTTGTGAAAGAACATCGATATAATTTCATCGCCGAGTCCGATTGCGGTGAACAGTTTCGAACTTTGATAACTCTTTGCGACCGCTATTCCGGATTTCGACATTATCTTCATTAATCCTTTTTCAAACGACTGCAGCAGATTCCGTTCGTTTTCATCCGCGCTCCCCTCATTGTGTTGTCTCGCGATTGCCAGCGAAAGGTACGGACATACGGCCGATGCGCCGAAACCTATAACGGCGGCAACATGATGTGTCTCACGTATCTCGCCCGAGTGCACTATGACGGAAATGTTCAGACGGAAACCGATCGCATTAAGTGCATTGACGACCGTTCGCAATGCAATCAGACACGGTATCGGCGGATGTTCGGATGATGCATTTTGATCGGTTATAATTATTGTCGTTGCACCATAATGAGCCGCATCGCGCGTTTGCTGTTCGATGTTTTTCAGTGCTTGGCAGAAACCCACCGGGCCATGCTCACGGTTGAACGTTGCATCGAGCTCTCTATAAAAGATCCCGTATGTATTGTTATCTTTTTTCCCGGCTTCTTTGATAAAACGCATCTGCCCGAGACTGAGTACCGGACTGTCAAGCTCGATACCGTGTACCGGAGGGATGAGCTCCTTCGGGGCGAATATGTTCGGCTTCTTTCCGAGATGAATTGTTAAATCTGTCACAAATTCTTCGCGCAGGTAATCTAACGGCGGATTAGTCACCTGTGCAAAATTCTGAAAAAAGTAATCGAAAAATGAACGTGGTTCGCGGGAGAAGACTGCGAGACGGGCCGTGTTGCCCATCGAACCGATCGGTTCTTTCCCTTGTGTGATCATCGGGATAAGTATTCTTGACATATCCTCCCGCGTGTATCCGAAGACGCCGGGTAACTCGTTCGAAGGAAGCGTTTCATCGGAGCGCATGTAACCGAGTTTATACAACCGTGCATCGAATTGAGCGTCATGGTTCTCTTTCGATTTTCCGGGATCTCTGAAATGAACTTTACCGTTAACCAGATCGACTTTCACACCGGAGCCCCCGTGTAGCGAACCTTTCTTAACGACCGATTTTTCATCGATTTTAAACGAACCGGCTTCAGAGGAAAGGTAAAAATGTTCATCGGTCATCGTCCAGCGGCAGGGTCTGAAACCGCTTCGGTCGAGACGCGCACCGATGGCGCGGCCGTCGGAATAGGTGATAAATGCCGGACCGTCCCACGGTTCCATAGCACGGCTCCAGAATCGGTAGAAGTCGATCTCTTTTGCAGCCGGTGGTATCATTACCGCAAGAATATCTTCAAGATGCGGGTTGCTGGAGCGATACATCAACGCTTCGACCATTTCATTTAAACTGCCC
>PWJF01000547.1 GCA_003560935.1 Ignavibacteriales bacterium | reverse complement strand
GATATCGTTTTTGATCGGCTGGATGACCATGACGGCAGACTACGGAACCTTGAAGGCATGCTGACAATCCCGCTTGATGTTGATATATTATTTTCTATAGATCTGGCGGTATTAAGTGAACAGGCAATGGCGGTTCTTGACAGGCTCGTAATACGATTGCGCGAGGAACCGCACATACACGTTCGGGTGACCGGTCACACGGATAATACCGGACCGACGGCTCATAATCTGCGATTATCCGAGCGCCGTGCAGAGAGTGTAGCGAATTATATGATACGTCGGAGAATAGCACCCGAAAGGATAAGCACCATCGGTATGGGTGAGCATGAACCGGCCGCACCGAACGAGACCATAGAAGGACGACGATTGAATCGGAGGGTGGAGATTGAATTGCTTGTGATGGGTGAGTGAAGTAAGATGTTAATATGTGCAAACCGGCTTACAAAACTGTTGAAAAATACGAAACCTCTGCCGCGTAATTCAACACTTACTTAAACCCTGAAATATCAATCACTTCCAGACTCGATGCCGCACTTTTCTACGGTTGCCGTAGAATTCTACAACAATCACCCAATCAACAAATCAATCAATCCATTCATTACCCCAAGACTCATATTGAATATTTACAGAACTTTACACCTCTCACCTCTCACCTCTCACCTGTTTGGCAGACCTTTTGCAATATATCTACAATGAATCGGAAATTAATGAACTGTGATTCAAACAATGAAACCGGCAGGAGGAAAAGAAAATGGTAGCGATCTTATTTATACTGACGGTGATAGTCTTTCTCACAATAGATTATATAATGAAAAAAAGAGAGAAGACCCAACTCCATACCGAACCGGTAGTGGAGAAAAGTATAGACCGCAAACCGGCATCGATAATATCGGGTCCGTATTTTCATCCGACGCATTCATGGGCGAAAGTAACGGATGACGTGGTTACGGTTGGCATAGATGAATTCACCAATAAACTGATCGGCAGGATCCGGAAATTGGATGTTCCTAAAGTCGGCAGTTACCTGCAGCAGGGCCAGACTGCATGGAGACTCAGCCGCGGAAAGCGTGAATTGCCTCAAAGCTCACCCGTCGAAGGGGAAGTGGTGGAGATCAATGAGCAATTACTGAGTAATCCCTCACGTATCAATGAATCTCCTTACAAGGACGGATGGATACTAAAGATACGTCCACATGCGCTCCGGCAAAATTTAATGAATTTGCTTCACGGTGATACGGCAAAGCACTGGCTCGAAAATGCAAGATCGCAATTTGTAATTCGCTTTGCAAACGAAGTGGGTCCGGTCTGTCAGGACGGCGGCGAACTGATCGATAACGCCGGTGAATTGTTGACGGAAGCGGAGTGGGATGAAGTCTTACACGAATTTTTTATGGTAGAAAAATAATAATCAATAATAAATAATAAATCGAAGGTGATATTATGGTAGCAATCTTTGTGGTTTTGACAATAGTACTTTTTCTGGTGATAGATTTGGTTTATCAGAGAATACAGGAAAGAAAAGCGGCAGTGGCGGCATCCACTCAAAAGATTTTTAAATTCGATAAATCCATGCCTATCTCTGCAATCTCAGTGCCCGACGGGATTTTCTTCCACCCGGGACACAGTTGGGCGGCGATTTCTGCCGACGGTAGAGTACGTGTCGGTATCGATGACTTCACTAATAAACTATTAGGCCGTGTTGACAGTATTGAAGTTAAGAATCCCGGACAATCCGTTAGACAGGGTGAACCGTTGCTTGTACTCCGGCAGGGGAACAGAGCGGCCGAGGTCGCGGCGCCGGTGGATGGTATTGTCGAGATGATGAATGCACATGCGACATCCAACCCGGAGACCGTACAGGTCGATCCGTACAACGCCGGTTGGATCTGCGCACTGAAACCCACGAATTTAATGGATAACCTGAAAAAGTTGAATATTGCCGATTCGGCAAAGAAGTGGGCGCGAGAAGAAGTTGAACGCATGCGGGACTTCCTTACCGGCGCTTCGTTCGAGAATAAACTCGTCGGACAGACCCTGCAGGACGGCGGCGCTCCTGTTGAGGGGGTTCTTGGCTACATGAGCGATGAGGCGTGGAAAAGGTTTCAGAGTGAGTTTTTGAGTGAGAAGTAATAGGATGACATTATCGAATACAACCGGAGTCGAATTTTGCAGTCTTAAAAAAGCATTTATGGCTCCGGTTTTTTCTTAAAAATAACAAATAAGATGAAATTATCCTAAAATAGTGATTAATTTGCGTAATTTTACATGATTTTACTGTAGAAAAAATTGGCATAGTATTTGGTCAATTAATCGACAGTCTTTCTCTGAACTAAAATACCAACAGGAAATGAATTATGAATAGAAAAGCGGTTTTAATTGATATTCAGCGGTGCGTTGGCTGCGAGATGTGCAAGTGGGCGTGTAAAGAAGCCAACAATCTCCCCGATACCGACGATCAGGTACTCAATGCAAATACGTACACTGTTGTGCACGAGCGGAAAGGATATTACGTTC
>PWJF01000230.1 GCA_003560935.1 Ignavibacteriales bacterium | reverse complement strand
TCGTTTTGTAATGTCATGTATTTCTGTATTCTATTATGCTCTTTATTAATTCCTCTCCCGTCGCGCGATCCGGTTTAATCTGCGGATGAATGTTGTAGCCGGTTACTGCATTGTAGGTCGTCGAACCGATAACGGCAACAGGTATGTCGCGGATCAATGCCGGATCCATCAACTCAAAAAAATGATGAACACTTGATGGACTGAAAAAAGTGATAACATCGACCGCACGTTCGTGTAACAGCTGCTGCAGCCGTACCGTATTGATCGTAACGGGTTTCTTTGTTGTGTATACCTGTATCCGTTCAACGACCGCGCAGGCTTCAGTCAGTCCTTTCTCAATAACATCGCGGGTTAAATTTCCCGCCGGCAAAAGAAATGCCTTTCCTGCCGCACCGGATTGTTTAACCAATTCAACAACGGCACCGGCAGTATATTCAACAGGGACAGATTTGGTGCTTATACCGTACTCCGACAGCACTTCTTTTGTTTTTTCCCCGACGGCATAGACGGTTTGTCGTTTAACAATCTCTTTTACGTGAGGATAATTATTTTCTATCCGGGCTATAAAACCCCGCACAGCATTTGCACTGGTGAAGATGATACCATTATACTTTTTAATGTTGACGATCGCTTTATCACATGCGTCCCACGAATCCGGTCCGGTAATCTCAATCATCGGCAAACAGATCGCCGTTCCTCCGAGCACTTGAATGCGGTCGATCACCTCCCGTGATTGTTCCATCGCGCGGGTGATAAGGATTGTGCATCCGCCTAAAGGTTTTCTCCTGTCAACCATTGTATGTTTAATTTCCCGGCTGCCGGATAGTCGCGAGTATTGCATCGGCGCCTTTCGATAATAACTCGTCTGCCAGATCGACACCGAGTTTCATCGCATCATCCGGGTGACCGTTTATTTTACCCCGTACAATGCTGCTGCCGTCAAGACTTCCCACGACCGCATCGAGATAAAGCATATCGTTTTCAATTCGTCCCCACGCTCCTATCGGAATCTGGCATCCTCCTTCAAGATGACGGAGCAATGAACGTTCGGCTGTCGTCGATTGCCGTGAATTATAATCGTCGAGCAGATTGAGTAATTCCGCCATCCTGCGGTCATCTTCGCGAATTTCAACTCCAAGTGCACCCTGACCGACTGCGGGGAGCATGATTTTCGGATCGATCACCTGTGTCATCCTGTCGTGCCAGCCCAGTCGCAGCAGCCCTGCCGATGCAAGCAGCATGCCGTCCCAATCCGATTCATCCAGTTTTTGTAACCGAGTATTGATATTTCCGCGTATATCAGCAATAGTAAGGTCGGGGCGGAACGCGAGTAACTGACACTTCCGCCGCAAACTTCCCGTCGCAATCGTTGCACCCTCTGGTAACTCTTCAAGTCCGTTATAATGTTTAGACGGGGGTGTTATGAATACATCCCGAATATCATCACGTTCCGTCACGGCGCCAAGCGTGAGCCCGGCGGGAAGAGTTGTTGTGAGATCTTTTAAACTATGTACTGCGAGGTCGATCCTGTCGTCGAGCAAAGCGTTTTCAAGTTCTTTTGTAAACAACCCTTTGTCGCCGATCTTAGAAAGCGGAGCGTCAAGTATCCTGTCGCCTTTGGTTTTAATATGAATGATTTCGATTATAGCGTCGGGATACTTAGACGTAATCTGATCTTTAACAAAGTTGGACTGCCACAGTGCAAGCGTGCTGCTTCGTGTACCGATTCTAATTGTATCCGGCATTACCCCTCTTTCCTTTCAAGCCCGAATAACTTGCGTATCGTACTGATGTGTGACAGCGTATCTTCTTTCGGATCACCGTTGCTTGAACGCAATGTCGACATCGGTGTATGGAGCAGCTTATTTACGATACGCTTCGTGACCAGGTCGAGCAATTCGCGGTCTTCTTCACTGAACCTGTTGACATGTTTATCAACCTCCGCCTGCCGGATGAATTCGAACATCTGCCGTAAGTCGCTGATGGTGGGATTTAATTTTAATGAATTATACCATTGAAATAATCCCTGCAGCTCCTCCATGATTATTTTTTCGATCTTCGGTATCTCTGCCCGGCGTTTCGACAGGTTTTTGTCGACAATATTCTGCAGCGAATCGATATCGTGAAGGAATACACTCTCGAATTTATTACACGCCGGATCCACGTTCCGGGGCACGCCGATATCTATTATGAAGAGGGGTTCGGAGCCGCGTCTCTTCATAACATCCTGCATCATTGACGTTTTAATAATGTGTTCGTCAGTGGCGATCGAACTGATAACGATATCGCATTTGTTCAGTTCATGAATAAAATCCTCGAAGTCAACAACGCGTCCGCCGATTCGTTCAGCGAGATCTTCGCTTCTTTTTCGCGTGCGGTTGGTAACAAGCAGTTCGCCGATGCCTTTACTCTTCAAATGTTTGGCGGTAAGCTCTCCCGTTTCCCCGGCGCCGATCAATAGTGCGCGTTTCTTTGAAAGATCGGCAAATATTTTGTTCGCAAGTTCAACGGCTGCATA
>PWJF01000234.1 GCA_003560935.1 Ignavibacteriales bacterium | reverse complement strand
GGGGATCAGTTTTTGTGAAACGATTACTTTCAACACATCTGCCAAACGCAACCGGGTACGCTCCTTTTCTATCGGATCCATTTCGCCGAGTATACGGTCGATACTTTCGACAGCCGAGCTGGTATGCAGTGTTGAGAACACTTTATGGCCTGAGTCGGTTATTTCAAGCGCGGTAATGATCGTATCCGGATCGCGCATCTCACCGATGACGATAATATCGGGGTCCTGGCGCAAAGACTGTACGACGCCTTCTTTAAATGACCGTGTATCGCGTCCGACCTCGCGATGACGAACGATACACTTATCCGACTTATGCACATATTCAACCGGGGAAGCAATTATAACGACGTGCCCCTCTACATTATGGTTATTCGCATCGATAATACTGTCGAGTGTGGTACTTTTACCCGATCCTGTAATACCGGTCACGAGTATCAACCCTGATTTATCGTGTGCGAGATTGAAGATCTTTGAAATATTAGGATGGAAATCGAGCTTCTTATACGGAAAAATCGACGGGTTAATAAGACGCATGTTTAACGCAAGATGATCCAGATCGTAATATGCATCGGCGCGGAAACGGTAGGTCTTATCCCCATCCGTGACTGTATAGGAAAAATCAAGATTGCGTTTGATGTTTAACGTAGCCCGCTGCTGCGCTACGAGCAGTGCCTGTATCAGCATACTCATTTCATCAAGGGTAAACGCGCCGAGCGTTCGGTCCGGCTTTTTGTCGCCGTGAATACGATACCAGATATATCCCTGACCGCCGTGCCCTCCCATATCGATATCGGATGCGTTTATTTTGAGCATCCGCAGCAGGAAGTAATCCATGTGCTGCCGCAGGGATTGCTGGATGTGCTGAAAATTTTTGGATATCTCATCCATCAGCTCGGATATTGCCATGTGGCGCTCTATACCGATGGCGCTTTTAGGTACCTTTGTGGTGAGCTGCTGGAGAAGCGAGCGAACTTGCTGGTTGTGAGAATCTGTATCTGTTGAAGAAGGCATTGAAACAGCCGCTTCTTTTATAAGTCGTTCTTTTTGTGTTGTTTCGGGCATAATATCGACAATCAGTAAAATTTAGCGCAATATAGAGATTAATTCATTAAAGGTCAAGTAAATCTTTAAGAAAATTCGTTTATTATATATATCGTTACCTCTTACGTGTCTCACAGAAAATTACAATGAATAATTTACAATGGCGGCAATTGTATGCTCTCATACCATGAAATTATCTGGAACGAGGTAGTGACGGTACCGGGGAAATATCTCGGTCTGAACGAACTATCCTCAAGCCGCGTATCGTACCGGTAACGCTGAATAAGTCCGTTATTCTGGTGACGTATCTGTCCCCTGTTATGCATAATAATACTCCCCCAGGTGTCTAATGTAACGAGTTGACGGCTGTTATGATTTTCAGCGCGTAATTCGTTTAGTGCCAATAAAACCCCATGCACGGTAAAATTCTTGCTACCTTTATCTGCAATGACAATATCATTCATCGAATACAATCCAAGCAGATCGTCTCCGTTTCCGATTTGCTGCTCTCTTGTTATACCATCCACCACTCCGATTTCTTCCGTAAAGTACGGAGGATCGGCGGCATATTTTATATCATTGACGATAATAATATCTCCTCCCGCACCGATATCCAATCTGCCGTCAAGCGTGCCTCTTACCCGCACATTGCCGGTCGCATAAATGGCACCGTTGAATTCCTCTTGTAAATATGTAAAATCGGGAGCAGTTGTTATATCTACTTCACTGCTCGAGTGCCAGATATTTACTCTATCTCCATTAATATGAATAAATATATCCTGCGGGTTGTCCGGGTCAAGAGGGTCAGAAAAATATCGTCCCTCAGGTTCCTGGCTCGACTCGATAAGCTCAGTAAAATTATCGGGTATATTAATACTGCTTGCCCCATTTTGAAAGCCGCCCAAAAACTTTGCCCTGGTACCATCGGCAGGGTTAATCATCTGCCCGGCTGTTACCATACCGTGAAAAATCGGAACTGTATCGTCACCGGCAATATTTCCCAAATGGATACCCCCGTTTGTATGGACGGGTCCCCAGATAACATCATTACCATAGAAAAAAGGGACGTCGGGCATTGATTGATCACCTTTCCCAAAATTTCATTCTTTAATATCGTAAATATTTTTCTTGATTCTGGCAAATCGAATAAAGGGAAAGGAAAGATCTAGTCAATATTTCGATGTGCCAAGGAATTGATGAGCGTACAACGAAAATAGTGTTGATGAAATGGATTAGCGCTGTGATTCGTTGCTTTGCAATTCTCTGACCCCGAGAGCAAGGATGCTGAGACGCGACAGGTGGCAATCAATGAATGGCGCTTCTTTCTCAAAATAAAGCAAAGCTGGCATCGTCAGATGGTGGCAGGCGGGATGCTTTTCTCAAAAATTTAGATCGAATTTTTGACCGGAGAGGGGCATTTCGTCGATCACGCGTATGGCGTGTCGGGTGTTCGAGACGGAAGGATAACGGAGGATGACGGCCAAG
>PWJF01000083.1 GCA_003560935.1 Ignavibacteriales bacterium | reverse complement strand
TTTTTCCCAGTAATAATCTATTTCTTTTTGGGAGTCGCAGTCGATTAAAAATGATATGGCTTCATTAAACGAGAAATCGTGCTTACCCGGGCCGTCCATTACCATAAATTTTTCACCGCCCAAACCGAACTGAGCATGCTTGACAGTACCTTCTGGCCCTTCTTCGCCGGGACCGTATTTCAAAATACCGTCGATAACCGATCCTTCAAAGATTGAAGTGTAAAGACGAATTGCCTCTTCACCTTTGCCCATCTGTTCGTTCACGACAAGGAGACTCGGTGCGATCTTTTGACCTACATCTTCTATTTTTCCTAACGAAATCTGCCAGGTCAGTCCGTAGCGATCCTGCACCCAGCCGTATTTTTCGCTCCACGGGTACTTGTCTAACGGCATCAAAGCGGAACCACCTTCAATCAGGTTTTTCCAGAGGTTGTCGGTTTCTTTTTCGGTTTCACATGTAACGAAAAAGGAGATAGCCGGCGTAAATGAAAAATGCGGTCCGCCGTTCAGTCCGATGAATTTATATCCAGCAAGGTCGAATTCAACCGTCATTACTTTTCCCTCCGGCTGTCCGTGGATCTCGAATCCCTCTTTTGTATAGCGCGCAATATTACCGACATGTGAATTCTCAATGAGCGATGTATACAACCGCGCCGCTTCCTCCGCCTTGTCGTCGAACCAGAGGTGGGGAGTGATTTTTTGTTCTTTGTTAACCATTCTGTTTCTCCCTATGATTACTCTCTTCCAATTAAATAGTGTATGGAACACTGATATATGAATCTATCTGTGGTTATCTTGTTTTTTCTTTGCATCCATCAAAGTGATATTTGTAAGGACGTTCCAGTGGAACGTCCTTACGGTCGATTTCAGCTTATTGTTTTTTAATATTGCATGGCCTCCTGTTCCGATGAAATAGCCTATACCCTTATTATCTTCTCTCTTATTTTTCCGCGAGTTTTTTTAGTTTTTGCAGAGCTTTCGGCCAGGTATTTTCGAACATCTCCCTGTATTCTTCGTTGGTGTCCATTTCTACCAGCACCTCGGTTTTGCCGTTGAGATCTTTAAACGTATAATTCTCAAGTGCGCCTGCCCAGCACTTGACTGCTTCGCTTGTCGTATCTTCCTTCCCGTTTTGTACAAAACCGAGATGCTCGATGGAAACGTATTCATGCCGGCGGTTTTCTTTTATCCGGCTAACCATTCCGGACATATTTCCTTTCCCGTCGGGTCCGAGGAAAAGAATTTTGCTTCCTTTATTCCAGTCGCCGACATAATGAGATCCGGGCATAAATTCTGCAGTCCATTGCCGGTATGTTTCGTCATTGAGCATTGTATTCCAGACCCTTTCTCTGGGTGCATTGATAACAATGGAAAACTGTAGTTTGTGCATTGTGGTTCTCCTTCTTGATGGAACTTATCGTTATTATTCAGAAGAACGTTCCGGTGGAACGTCTTTACGGAAGAAATAGAGGTTTTCATTAACCTTTCGAATTTTTTATTCGCCGCTCGCTCTCGGCTATCTGTTCCGATATATCCACGGCAGGACGGATCTCCCAGCCGCCGCCCATACTGACACTCGGATGATTCGACATAAGCTGAATGGCGTGATTCAGGTCGCGCGCTTCCAGTATCATGATTCCGCCGATCTGTTCCTTTGTTTCGATGAACGGTCCATCGGTGACCGAGACTTTACCGCCGCTGTACCGTACGGTGGCGGCGTTGCGTGAACTCTGCAATCCCTCGCCGCCTTTCAGATGACCGTTCTTGTGCATTTCGTGATCGTATTCGAAGCAGGTATCCATAAATGTCTGCTTTTCCTTCTCGGTCATTGATTCCCATTTTGTCTCGTCCATGTAGCCGAGGCAGATGTATTTCATTGTGTCCTCCTGATTATTTTTTTAAAACCGCGAATGAATGCTAATTAGCACTAATAATATTAATTACTTATTTATCGTGCTGTGTCCAGAACAATCCGTTCCCAATCTAACTTCCGGTGTTTGAAATTTATGATCAGACCCACTTTCAATCCCGTTTTCCTCAGATAATTGAGCATCGTCCCGCGATGATCATCGATAATAGTTTCGACAGTCTTGTTATCGACAATCACACGTTCTTCGACAACGAGATCGGGTACGAACTCGTCGACGAGTTCACCACGATGATAGACCGGATATCTGGATTGTTGACTATACGCAATCCCCTGATGTCTCAACTCCACACACATTGCATTTTCATACGTCTTCTCCCGCAGTCCCGGACCAAGTGAATTGTGTACCTCGATAGCACATCCGATTATTTTGTAAACCAGATCTTTCTCAAGTAGCTCCGTCATCCTTTTTTTGCTCTTTAAAATGTTAAGTGGTGCAGATTAACGTGCTGAATATTTATAATTAATTAGCGTTCATTCGCGTGGATTAGCGGTTATTTGCTTCAACTTTTTCATTCACCACCTCACTATCCGCAACCTCCCGCACATCCTCCGGAAAATCCTCCATCTCGAAAATCTGCCGTAACTCAATCACATCGCCGT
>PWJF01000310.1 GCA_003560935.1 Ignavibacteriales bacterium | reverse complement strand
GTACTGAAAAAAGGCGGCACGGCATTGGATGCGGTTGAGACTGCAATAAACGTTATGGAAGATGATCCGACTTTCGACGCTGGACGCGGATCGTTCGTGAATATGGCGGGACAGATTGAACTCGATGCAAGCATTATGGATGGGAGGACGTTGCGTGCCGGTGCTGTTGCAGCGGTAAGAAACATACTTCATCCCGTCACGTTAGCCCGTGCAGTAATGGATAAGAGCGAGCATGTGCTGCTCGTATCGGACGGCGCCATGCGCTTTGCACGTGAACGCAACATTCCCTTCTGCGGCGCGGATGATCTGCTGGTAGGACGGGAGTTCGAACGATGGAAAGAAATTCAAACGCGCCCTGCGTATTCCGGAAAGGAGGCGTTCGCCGGGAACACGATCCCGCGAGATACCGTCGGATGTGTCGCACTCGATGATAACGGTAACGTCGCGTCGGGGACATCAACGGGCGGTACGCCGAATAAGTATCCCGGTCGCGTCGGCGATTCTCCTATCATCGGATGCGGAACTTATGCAGTCAATTCAGTCGGCGGCGTTTCAACGACCGGCTGGGGCGAAGCGATACTTAAAGTCGTGCTTGCAAAATCCATCATCGATGCGATGGATATGCTGAAGATGACTCCGGAAGATGCCGCACAACACGGCATCTCAATGCTGCATTCACGCGTCGATGGCTACGGCGGAGTGATTGTTCTGACACATGAAGGAAATTTCGGGGTCGCATTCAATACACCACGTATGGCACGCGCCTACATGGGCGATACAATGAACGAACCGGTAGTAACAGTATAAATGGATAGGTATGGATGCATGAAATGAATAAAGAGTTTTCTTTTATATTAGTTTTCATTTTTATCCTTTCCGGCTGCAAGCCACCGGATGAAGAGCCGCTTGTGTTCGATTTTAAAAGACTTCCCGGTATGGCTGTCATCGGGAATGATGATATTTCTGTAATCTATTCCGACGATAAACGTACATTCGAAGCCGGTGTACCGTTAGCGGGCGGTATCCGGGCATATTATTTCGAAGACAATACCATCAATTACATTCGCGGAAGCTCAATGAGTATCATCGACGGCACCGGTGCCTTAGCAGGTAATCGCGATACTATTGGGTTGGAACCGTTCTTCTCACCGTTTCAAATAATTGAGACAGAAAAATTCAATGCACGTACTCAGATATTTGTAACCGGGGATGGCATCACCACTCAACAGATCACCATACATGCAGCAAGCGACATGAACACATTTGTACGTTGGTCATTGTACACCCCGGTGGAAATCGAATCCGGCAGGACTGTCCGGTTAACCGGCACCGACATTATGGAAGACGGCGTCTACCACCGTTACGACAACGATGTGATAATCGCCTTCGCGGCGTATGATGAATACAGTCAATATAATTTTGATGATGCGAACGGCATCACGACCCTCACTACTCCGCTTGAAATTGAAGCGGGTGCCGACACGACAGTTGGCTTCTTCATCGCTGCAGGAAAAACCGACATGGAAGTCATCACAAAAATGTTCGCAGCGGAAAAAGCCGATTTATTCGACGAAGCATCACGGCACTGGCAAAATTGGCTTAATAACATAGAAATCCCGGAATTTCCGCATCAACAGTACAAACGGAGTTTCAAAGCTAATCTTTATGCGGTACATGCTTCAAAATTGAGCGGTGAATTTCCGGTTTATCTTGCCGGTCATCCTGGCGATAAAAAAGAGACTGAAACGGGTATTAATTTTGCCGGGATTGCAGAAAATGCCGCGGAATTTGCAATATCCGGTGAGCGGCGACGGGCAGAAGAACTTATCCATGAAATGATTGAGCATTCAAATAGTTACGGACTTATGCCCGGCGGCTTGCTTAAAAACGATATGCAATCCGTACAACCTCTCTCACTTTTAAGCTGTAAAAACTTTACAAATGCACTTACAGTATATTTTAAAAAACCTGAACGATAGCGGTTTCCTTGAAGTTCTCAGTATATTTCGTGATATTATGGAATATGCATTTCACGATGTAACGACCATCCAGGAGAAGTCATGAATTATTCAGCATTACAAACCAGTCTATATAATCTAATAAGTGAAACCTCCTCCAATCTGCCGCCGGACGTTCGTCAGGCGCTATCGCAGGCGATGGATCACGAGATTCCCGATTCGCAATCCGCACTTGCATTAAATACGATCGCGACAAACGTAGATATGGCAACCGACGGCGTCGCGCCGATATGTCAGGATACGGGATTACCGACGTTTCATATACACACACCCGTAGGCGCCGATCAATTACAAATTAAAGCGGCGATCGAAGAGGCCATTGAACAAGCGACAAAAGACGGTAAGCTTCGTCCTAACTCGGTCGATTCTATTACGGGGAAAAACAGCGGCAACAACCTCGGTCCCGGCACTCCGGTCATTCATTTCGAACAATGGACACATCCGGATGAGATTGAAATCAAATTAATTTTAAAAGGGGGAGGCTGCGAAAATAAAAATATTCAGTATTCACTACCCG
>PWJF01000147.1 GCA_003560935.1 Ignavibacteriales bacterium | reverse complement strand
TGTCGCCTATCCGAACTTTTGCATTGAGAAAATCGGGTCCGGTATCCTTATTCGGTGTACCGGGGTCGACAATGGTAACGCGATGACCTTCGTGCGATTCAAGATGTGCCGTTTTAAAGAGCTGTTGCTCCCATACTTCGTGCAGGAATTTCTCCGGCAGCATTGTTGTGCGAGGCATAGTGAACCTCCCGGATAGTAGTTGATGGATTAACGTTTTGCGTTCCGGTATGTGTTGATCGTATCGTGCACTTCCAATGCGGTGTCGCGTACGTTTTTTGCGTAAATGATCGCTCGTCCGACATTAATCAATAGCAGGTCCCGATATTTGGAACAACCCTGTTCAACGGATTTTTTAAGATCGCCTCCCTGCGCCCCTACACCGGGTAACAGTATCGGCATTTCGGGCACATGTTTTCGTATACCGGCAAGTTCACGCGGCTGCGTTGCACCGACGACAAGCCCGACGTTTCCTTGAGTATTCCACTTCTTTGCCCGTTGAACAACTTTTTCGTAAAGATAATGATTACCGACTTTCAACTTCTGAAAATCTTTTGCACCGGGATTTGATGTCAATGCAAGAATAAATGCACCTTTATCCGGATATGTAAGGAACGGTTCGACAGAGTCTGTGCCCATGTAAGGATTCACCGTGACCGCGTCGAATTCGAGTCCCTCAAACAACATCTCGGCGTAGCGTTCCGCGGAGTTGCCGATGTCGTTCCGCTTGCCGTCGCCGATGGTAAGTATACCCGGCGGTACAAGTTCGAGCGAAGCTTCAAGCGCTTCTATACCCGAAGGTCCCTGTGCTTCATAGAACGCTAAATTAAATTTATATGCACAAACCATATCCGATGTCAACTCGATAACGTGTCTGTTGAACTCAACAATCGGATCGCCGGTCTTTTGCAGATGCGGGGGAATCTTTTCGAGAACCGGATCGAGGCCGATGCACAAAAGACTGTTTTTTGTCTGTTGAATGTCTCTGACTTTTTCTGTAAAGGTCATTTGAAGTTTTTCCACATCATGGATTCCATCGGTTTTTCGTTCCGTTGTGTATACTTTGCCGATGCTTTTTTATTATATGGCATCAACACATCGCCCGATGTTTCGAAATAAATTAATTGACCGATCGGCATACCGTGATAGACACGCACCGGCTGTTTCACGGAAATTTCAAGCGTCCAGTAATTACTGAAGCCGATATCGCCTTTTCCCGCCGTTGCATGGATATCGATGCCGAGCCGTCCGATACTGCTTTTTCCTTCGAGGAACGGGACATGTTTATGTGTCTCGGTATATTCGAGCGTTACGCCAAGATACAAGCGGGAAGGAAGGAGGATCATTCCCTCATCCGGTATATCAATATAATCAACCTGATTGTGGGTCTTGCAGTCGAGGAGATCGTCTTTATAAATTGCAAGGTGTTTTCCGAGGTGAACGTCGTAGCTGTTCGAGCCGAGATACTTCCGGTCGAACGGCTCTATAATAATAGTGCACCTCTCTATCTCATCGAGGATCTGCTTGTCGGTTAGGATCATGTTATATAAATGTTCCGAAGGGTTTATTTGGTAATTGATTCAATAAAAATACAAAATTTCCGCTCAACTGCAAAACTATGTCTCAAATCCTCGAAAACAATATGCAAAAATCTAAAAAACCGGGTATTGCAATGCAACGCTTTGCTTTTTTCTTCCCTTATCCGTAATATGCATTTTTAACCATATTGTCTCGTAATGCATGAAAACTATCCTTGTTACCGGCGGCAACGGTTTGCTTGGCCGGTATGTTGTCCGGATTCTCGGTGAGCGATACCGCGTCGTTGTTCTTGATAAGAAACAGCCGAGAGTTTCTGTGGAATATCAACAGGGCGATGTGCTCGACCTGACAGCAATGATCAAACATACTCACGGGGTTGACGCGATCGTACACCTTGCCGCGATCCCTCACCCGCTCGATCATCCGGCAGAAGAGGTGGTTTATCTTAATGTGATGGGCACATGTAATATGCTTGAAGCCGCTGCACGCAATAACGTTCGTACATTTGTGTTTGCTTCGAGTGAGTCTACACTCGGATTTGCATTTGCAGAACGAAAAAATCATCCCGATTATATCCCGATCGATGAAGAGCATCCGCTGCGGCCGCAGGACCCGTACGGAATGAGCAAAGTGCTCTGTGAGGAGATGTGTAAAACATATACGCGGCGTTACGGAATACAAACGATTTGTTTGCGTATGCCGTGGGTATGGGTTCCCGAGCCGGACGATCAAAAATTCTACAGGACCCTGATCAATGATTATCCGAAATGGTACAAAAATCTGTGGGCATTCATACACGTCCTTGATGCAGCCGATGCGTTCGCTCTCGCAGTTGAACGGGATTACCACGATGAACATCAGGCATGGTTTATTACGGCGGATGAAAATTGGACCGGTATTGCATCGATAGAACTCGTCAGGAAATTTTTCCCCGATACCATTATATATAAGAACCGATTGCCCGGGACGACAAGTTTAATCACCGGCAATAGAGCGAAGACCGAACTCGGCTTCCGGCCGAAACGAACAATTGACGATGTATTCTCATCGGTGTCTTCATCATGAAACGGTCTGTAATACTCGATGTCGATACGGGTGTCGATGATTCAATAGCCATTGTGCTTGCTTTAACCTTACCTCAGCTCGATGTGAAAGCGATAACCACGGTCAGCGGTAATGTGCACGTCGATGAAGTAACAGAAAGTACAAAAACAGTTTTAGGATTGGTCAACCATGCCGGTATCCGTCTGGGGAAAGGTTCATCGGCTTCATTACGCCGGACTCGTTTTCATGCGCCTGAAGTACACGGCAGCGATGGATTGGGAAACATCCGCAAAAAGTACGAACAATATAAAGCCCGGATTCGAACGGAAAGAGCAGTGCCGTTGATTCTCGATATTTTGAAGAATACTAAAAAGACGGTTACCATCATTGCGACGGGCCCGTTAACGAATATTGCACGTGCTATACAAAAAGATAAGCGAAGAATGCGGCATGTAAGAGAAATTATCAGCATGGGCGGTACTTTTGGGTATCGCGGTAACACGGGGCCGCTGGCCGAATTCAATTACTATGTTGATCCGGATGCCGTTGATGTTGTTTTGCATTCAGGTATACCGTTGACGATCGTGCCGTTGAATGTTACCGAAACCGTGCGGTTGCGGCGAAACGATGTAATTCAATGGAGCCGAAAAAGTAATACATCCGTGTCGCGTTTTATTGCCGATGTAACAAGGTTTTATATGGATTACCATAAAAAGGTGGAATCTTTTAACGGCGGCTACATGCATGATCCGCTTACGGTGACAATTGCGGCGGTGCCGGAGATCGTGAAAAAGAGGATTAAAAGCCCGATTTTGATCGAAACTCGCGGTATCTACGCTGCCGGAACCACACTCACCCGTGATGCGCGGGGAAGTGAAAAAAAAGCGCCTATAGTTTCACGTATTGCCGAAATCGACCGGCGGATGTTCTGGGATATTTTTCGTAATGTACTTTTTTCTTCCTCAGGGTAATGAAATGAGATGCCGATTATCATTGTGTATTGCTTTAATTCTTATTATGAGAGCTGATGCACAGTTACCCGATGCGTCCGGTTTCGGTCGCGATGTGCCTGTTGTATCCGATACCTCCGTAACACCGCATTCAAGTTCTCTATCGTTCGAACGTCTCTTATCGAGCTATCAGTGGATACTCAACCATCGCACACATTACGTTAACGAAAAATGGTTTCTGATGCTCGATGAAAATTTTCGTTCAAGTTTGATTCGCACCGACCGGCAATTCATTAAAGATCAACAGGAGCTTCGTGTACTCGGAGGCAGGCGTATCACCGACCGGTTCGATGTTCGGGTGCGCGGCTCGTCACTTATCCTATCAGATAATCAAATAACAGGATTAAACGATGCTGCAATTTCCAATGCTTATACCGGTGTAGGGTATAATCCAGCCGATAATATAACCATCATGCCATATCTGGGATACACAATCGACCGTCAGGCATTGAAGACCGATCGCGGGCTTTCATATCTTGCACAAATACGCGGTGATAATATTGAGTATGCCGAGACCTTCTTTAATATTGACGGACAATTTTCTCTGCAGCAGGTTGATCCCAGAACCACAGCAAGTCATTTCTTACGTGTTAATGTGGATCGTGAATTCGATGAACAAGCATTTATTAACGTGCAGACGTACTATACATATTCGCGTCGCGAGTTCTATTTTCCGGCTGATGAGGTAACACAGGATCTGTTTGATGTGACGATGAATATCGATCAACGATTTGACCGCCGCATCGGTACCGCGGGAGAGATACAGTATGCATTGCGAAATAATATCACGGGCGTGGTGAACACATCTATCGATTGGCGCACGGTTACACGGGGTTACGTTTATCAACCGACAATACCGTTTACAAGTTATCTCTTCGATACATCGGTGGATGAATTCTCGTTGAATGTGCGACTGGGTTTTCGTTATGCGTTCGGTGAACGTTTCAGCGGAACGAGTCATATAACCTACAGCGAACGGTCGGAAGAACACCGCCTCAGATCGATTACAACCGGTATACCGGCATCGTTCGTTGAGGGAAGAGCTGAGAGTGAGTTTATAAAAAACAATATTTCACAGCGCACAACCCTGGCAACGCAAGGGAATTTCCGTCTTGCACATGGACACCGTCTTATTTTTGCCGGTTCATCATCTATCTTGCGGTACGATACACCAAGTCCGCAAAACTTTGATGACCGTGATGAGCTGCGGGTACTTCTGTTTACCGGCACCCGGCACGACCTGAACAGATACCTCACGCTTGATCTTGCCGCCGACCTTATCATGACACATGTTGTGTATTTGCGCGCCCAACGAAGTGCAAATAATAACTGGAACCGGGTGTTGCGCTTTACCCCCGCCCTTACGTATGAACCGGTTGATTGGTTTAAGACGACAAATGCTTTTGAGGTTCTCGCAAACTATACCGTTTATGATTTCGAGGATATACTCACCGATCTTCGTAGTCTTTCATACCGTCAGGTAGGATGGATCGATTCGACCCGGGTCTTTTTATCCGATAATACCCGTTTGAACTTCTTCTCACATTACCGCAGATATGATCGGGGAGAACTACGCTGGAATACCTTTACCGAGCGCCCCTTGCATTCATTTGAAGAACTGACGATTATCGCAGCTATTCGATATGATATAGGTCACAGGTCGATTGCCTTTGCCGGAGGGATTCGGTATTTTAATCGAAACAGATATCGGTACAACCAACGGGAGCGTGAGTTCGAAACGCAATTCCGTAGTATCGGACCAACATGCTATATCTATTGGGATATCGATCGACGGCTTCGTCTGACGGTAAATGGGTGGTATGAGTTGCAGTATCGCGACTCGGTTTATTTTTCAAGCATACCAAATTTATCCATTGATATCGGCGCACGATTTTAAAATCATGGAGCATCACATTGGGAGACCTGCGAGTGACGTCAAAACAGGATCAATTTAATTTACGATTTCAAAGCGTACCGGAAAACATTTCAAAAGTTGAACCGTTTTTGGAAGATGTCAATAAGCACCTACAACTGAATGAGGTCGAGTTTCACAAACTCCTGGTTGCAACAACGGAAGCGGTGAATAATGCTATTATGCACGGCAACAAATCCAAACCCGAGAAGTCCGTCACTGTCGCATTGTATATCAGAAAAAATTATATAATCGTAAGTGTATGTGATGAAGGAGGAGGGTTTGATCCGGAGCAAATACCGAATCCGCTCGAAGAGGAAAATCTGCTCAAGGAGAGCGGACGGGGGCTCTTTTTAATGCAGACACTTATGGATGAAGTAGAGATTCATGCAAATGATACCGGTTGTGAAGTACGGATGTCGTTGTATACCGGGCCAAAATCAGGGTTAAAAGATAATCAATAAAACCCGGGACGTATACAACGCCCCGGGGTCACACGCGATGTGTTTTATATGTTTACCTTAGCCATCGTACCTTTTACTCCGCTTGCCGATTTATTCAGCGCTTCCTGCTCGTCGGGATTCAGTTTAATCTGAATGATCTCTTCGATACCGTTCTTTCCAAGCTTCACCGGTACACCGACCATCACATCTTTCAGATTATATTCACCTTCGAGCCATGCTGCACACGGAAGAATCCGCTTTTTATCTTTAATGATCGCTTCAGCCATCTCGACGCTTGACGAAGCGGGTGCATAGTATGCACTGCCTGTTTACAGGTAGTTCACGATTTCTATACCGCCGTCGCGCGTGCGCTGGACGAGGCGGTCAATTGTTTCTTTATCCATTAAATCGGGAAGCGGAATACCCGCAACCGTTGAATAACGTGGAAGCGGGACCATCGAATCGCCGTGTCCCCCGAGAACAAAAGCGGAAATATCTTCGACCGATACATTCAGCTCCATCGATATAAATGTTCTGAAACGTGCCGAATCGAGTACACCGGCCATGCCCATAACCCGATTTTTTTCAAAGCCGCTTGTCTTATATGCAACATAGGTCATGACATCGAGCGGATTGGATACGACGATGATAATCGAGTTTGGCGATTGTGCAACGACCTGTTCGGTAACCGATTTTACGATCTCGGTGTTTTTCGCCATCAAGTCATCGCGGCTCATGCCGGGTTTGCGCGGAAGACCGGCGGTTATAATGACTATATCGGAATTCTTCGTTTCATCATAGCTGTTTGTACCGGTGATGCGTGTATCGGTACGTTCTACGGGCGTTGATTCATACATATCAAGGGCTTTACCCTGTGGGATACCCTCGATGATATCGACAAGAACTATTTCATTTGCGAGCTCTTTGTTTGCGAGGATATGTGCGGTGGTTGCACCGACATTTCCTGCACCGACTACTGTTACTTTCATGATATACTCC
Organism: Ignavibacteriales bacterium; assembly: GCA_003560935.1. Lineage (GTDB taxonomy): Bacteria > Bacteroidota > Ignavibacteria > T3Sed10-11 > T3Sed10-11 > T3Sed10-11. Next base: position 3,272 of record PWJF01000147.1, on the reverse strand, counting down.
GTTTGCTGTTTATGAGATTGGACTGATTAGGCATTAATGTAATCACTTTATATATGGTAGGTTTCCTTCGGTTACTGCGAAGAAAAATCGATAGTGTCGTCTAAAACAATAAAAAAGCCGAAGTGTTTTATGCTTCGGCTATGATGTTAACTCGTTTTCTGTCTTTTCCGAATCGCTGAAATTGCACAACGCCTTCTTTCATTGCAAAGAGCGTGTCGTCGCTTCCTTTGCCGACGTTGATTCCGGGATGAACCTTGGTACCCCGCTGGCGAACGATTATGCTGCCTGCGGTAATACGCTGACCGCCGAATGCCTTGACGCCGAGACGTTTCGCAATGCTGTCGCGACCGTTCTTTGTACTTCCTAAACCTTTTTTATGTGCCATGCCCTCACCTGTGCAAATTAATTCGCTTCGCTCATTGAGTGAAAAACAATTGTTGCTTACGAAATCTTCTCAATCTTTATTGTTGTATATTCCTGTCTGTGCCCGCGTTTCACCTGATAACCCTTGCGGCGCTTCTTTTTAAACACGATGACTTTGTCGCCGCGGCCATGATCGATCACTTTCGCTTCAACGGTGTGGCCGTCGAGTGTGGGAGCGCCGACCGTTGTTTTTTTATTGGCGGACATAAGCAGAACCGAATCGAAGCTTACTTTATCACCGATTTTATTCGGCAGTTTATCGACTGTGACCGTATCTTTCGGGGAAACTTTATATTGTTTTCCCTGAATTTCAACCACTGCAAACATGGGTACTAATTCCTAAAATTTGCTTTGTAGGTACTTCAATAATTAAGACATCTAATTTACGAAAAAATGTTCTGAATGTCAATTTGGTAATAAATTTAGGATAAATAAAGGAAAAAATTACAAAAATTAATCCGAAAACTCGTCGTTTTTATTGACAATAGTGCTATTTATCTGTAAATTTTATGTACTTTTGAGGATGTTTGTAAGTAACTATTTAACCGATTGGCTAAAGTGCTTAACATTGCGGTGTTTGCATCCGGTCGGGGATCGAATACCCGGGCGATTCTTGAAAATATTGACCGGGGGAATATAAGCGCGCGTATTGCATTAATAGTAAGTAATAAACGCGATGCCGGAATTTTCGACATCGCCATTGATCGAAAGATATCATTCCGGTATCTTAACCCGTCAGATTTCGGTTCTGATGAAGATTACTCGAGCGCCATGTTGTCGATTCTCGATGAATATGATATCGAACTTATCGTTCTTGCCGGATATCTGAAAAAAATTCCTTCTACGATAATCTCACGTTACCGCAACCGGATAATGAATATTCATCCGGCGTTGCTTCCGGCTTTCGGTGGAAAAGGAATGTACGGCATTCGTGTGCATCAGGCAGTAATAGACTACGGTGTAAAAATAACCGGTGTAACCGTTCATTTTGTGGATGAAGAGTACGATCGCGGTCCGATTATATTACAGGAACAGGTTGAGGTTCACGATGAAGACACTCCGGAATCATTATCGCAGCGTGTTCTCCGGGTTGAGCACACCGCATACTCAAAAGCGATTGCATTATTTGCAGACGGGCGGCTCAAAATACAGGACAGGCGAGTATATATACAACAATAAAGGGATGTAACTTTGGTTACTATTCGGCGTGCGCTTATTAGCGTTTCGTACAAAAAAGGAATCGTTGAATTTGCAGAGACATTACATAAACGAGGTATTGAGATTATTTCAACCGGAGGTACGGCAAAAACTCTCACCGACAGCGGTATCCCCGTTACGTTGGTATCTGAGCTTACCGGATACCCGGAAATCCTCGACGGCCGGGTAAAGACATTGCATCCGATGATTCACGGTGCATTGCTTGCCCGCACCGATGTTTCCTCGGATACCGAAACTCTGCTTTCACACGATATTCAACCGATAGAGATGGTGGTCGTAAATCTCTATCCCTTTGAGGAAACAATAAATAACGGAACGGTATCGATCGATACGGCCGTTGAACAGATCGATATCGGTGGTCCGACAATGATCCGCGCCGCCGCGAAGAATTTTAAACATCGTGCAGTTATTGTGAACCCGGACAGGTACGCCGATATTATTACCGAACTCGAATCAAACAGCGGAGCAGTCGGGGACGATACGCTATTCAACCTTGCGCAAGAGGCGTTTCATTATACCGCGCATTATGACACGGTGATCGCGCGATACTTCGATTCGCTTGCACATGATACACCCGACCTGCCGCAAACTTTATCTCTGTCACTGACTAAGGAGATGTCATTGCGATACGGTGAGAATCCGCATCAAAAAGCAGCACTTTATGGACGGTTTTCTCGGTATTTCCAGCAACTGCATGGTAAAGAATTATCATATAATAATATTCTTGATCTTACGGCTGCAGTACAGGTAGTGAGTGAATTTGATCGTCCGACGGTTGCGATCATCAAACATAACAATCCATGCGGTGTCGCAAGCAATGATTCTCTTGCGGCAGCATATTGCAAAGCGTTTGAATGTGACCGGACGTCGGCATTCGGCGGCATTGTTGCTGTCAACAGACCGCTTGACATGCCAACTACGAAGGCAATTAATGAGATATTCACCGAAGTTATCGTAGCGCCTTCGTATGATAATGAGGTGCTTGCGTTCCTGCAGAAGAAGAAAGACCGGCGGCTCATCAGGCAGCACGTCGATTTGAGGTATAATCGCGATTTCGATGTCAGGAGCGTTTATGTCGGTATGCTCGTGCAGGACAAAGATACAGCGCGCATGACTAAAGACCGGCTCAACGTGGTTACCGAACGCAAACCGGATGACAATGAGTTCGAATCGCTGTTATTTGCCTGGCGGGTGGCAAAACATGTTAAATCGAATGCAATTATATTTGCCCGGGAGGATCAGACACTGGGTATCGGCGCCGGCCAAATGTCACGTGTAGATTCTTCAAAAATTGCGGTAAAAAAGGCACATGATGCTGGCTTCGAACTTACCAATAGCGTGGCAGCGAGTGATGGGTTTTTTCCATTTGCCGACGGTGTTATCGAGCTCGCACGCGCCGGAGCTACCGCAATTATACAACCTGGCGGGTCTATGCGCGATAATGAGGTCATCAATGCCGCCAATGAGCATAATATTTCAATGGTGTTTACCGGAATCCGGCATTTCAGACATTAGCATTTTTGAATGGCATTAAAATTGCTACAATAATAACATATAGAGTAATATAGAAGAGGATTTTATCAGCATGGGTTTATTTTCAATGTTTTCTGCCGACCTTGCAATTGATCTCG
>PWJF01000123.1 GCA_003560935.1 Ignavibacteriales bacterium | reverse complement strand
CAGCTTTCGCACGACATCGCCGCGAAGATTCAGAAAGAGATGTAATATCCCGGACAGATCAAGGTGACGGTGATTCGCGAAGTGCGGTCTGTGGCATTAGCGAAGTAAGCCGGATATCATGTTACGGTTAGGAATCACCGGCGGTTACGGAAGCGGGAAATCCACGGCGGCACAGTATTTCGAACGAAAAGGATACCCGGTTGTATACGCCGATCCGCTCGCGAAAAAGCTGATGACTGAAGATGCTGGTGTTCGAAAGAAGATTATCGATCTTCTCGGTAACGATGCGTATAACCCCGACGGAACTCTCAATACACAACACGTAGCAGACATCATTTTTACCGAGCCGGGCAAAAAACGAGCAGTGGAACGTGTTGTGCATCCTGCCGTGTTTGCTTCGATTGATACATTTTTTACTGAGAAGGGATCGGATAAATCTTATTCTTTAACATTTGTCGAAGCCGCACTGATATTTGAATCACGCATGGAGGACATGCTCGACTATGTTATCGCAGTGATCGCGCCCGAAGAGCAGCGTATCCGCCGGATAATGCAGCGTGACGGAACTCATGAGGAAGAAATACGGAAACGCATAGCTGCCCAGCATTCCGACGAGTATTTTAAAGCGCGCGCTGATTTTATTATCGAAAACACCGGCGATATCCGGCATCTTCATCAACGATGTGCATTTCTTGAAACTCTCTTTCTTTCCATGGAAACCTCATCATGAACTATAAAGAATTCGAAACAAAGCATTTTTTCCAAACCTATAAGCGAATGCCGGTTGAGATATCGCACGGCGACGGCTGCTATCTCGTAACAAAAGACGGCCGGCGTATTCTGGATTTCTTTTCCGGACTTGCCGTGAATGTGCTTGGATACGGAGACCGAGATGTACTTCGGGCAATTATTTACCAAACAAAGAACTATCTCCATCTTTCAAATTTTTACCTGCAGGATGCACAGGTTGAACTTGCCGGGGTTCTGTTACAGGCGAGCGGGTACGACCGTATATTCTTGTCAAACAGCGGTACAGAGGCAATGGAGGGCGCAATTAAACTGGTGAGACGATGGGGAAAAGATCATTCGAAACAATCTCTTGTTGCACTAGAAGGTTCCTTTCACGGACGCACAATGGGAGCCCTTTCACTTACCGGAAGAAAAAAGTATCGTGAAAAATACGAACCCTTTTTACCTGATATCAAGCACGTCGGACTCAACGATATTTCCGGACTCGAACATGCAATTGATGAGAAAACAGCGGCATTTTTCTTTGAACCGGTTCAGGGTGAGGGGGGTGTTCGTCCGGTATCGCAGGAGTTTATCGAAAAGGTGAAACTGCTGCAGGAAACGTTTGGTTTTCTAACAGTCGCAGACGAGATCCAGACCGGAGTCGGCAGAACGGGAAAATTTCTTGCATGTGAACATTTTTCTTTTAAGCCGGATATAACGGTTGTTGCAAAAGCGCTCGGCGGCGGTTTACCGGTTGGGGCGCTGCTCGTGAAAGAATATCTTAATTATGTATTCACGCCGGGGTCTCACGGCACAACATTCGGTGGAAATCCCGTTGCTTGTGCGGCAGGGAAGGTAGTTGTAACGAAAGTATCACGGGAAAATTTTCTTAAAAATGTAGAAAACCGTGCCAAACAGTTACGAGAAAAGCTGATTGCACTACAGGAAAAGCATCCCGCAATTATTAAAGAAGTACGTGGAATGGGACTGATGATCGGCGTTGATTTACATGTACCCGGGGCGCCGTTCGTAGAAAAATTTCTTGAAAAGGGTGTCTTTATTAATTGTACCGATGAGACAGTATTGCGCCTGCTGCCGCCGCTTGTAATAGGAGACAAAGAAATTGAGATGTTGATAGGGGTGTTCGAGGAGATATTGAAAAAAATGTAATCAATAAAAAAGGGACGTTCGTTGAACGTCCCTTATAACATTTACATCATAGTGTTGATTACCGTCTATGTTAGCTCACCGCTATATTACTTAATGAACACCATCCGCTTTGTCTGGACGAAACTTCCCGCCTGGATGCGGTAGAGATACACGCCGCTGCTGACGAGTTGTCCGTTTGCGTTACGTCCGTCCCAGGTTGCAGTATACGTTCCCGTGCCCAATGATTCATTGACCAGCTGTGTTATCTCGCGGCCGGTGATATCATAAATCGTGAGCGTTACGTTGGCGCGTTCGGGTATCGAGAACTGAATCTGCGTCGTCGGGTTGAACGGATTCGGATAGTTCTGCGTAAGAGCAAATTCTCTCGGGACATCCGGGGTGTTTTCAAACCTGACGTTGGTAACTGATTCTATCGACTTTTGCAGTAACGCGACTACGTATTTGGGATTGTGTATACCGAGACTCTGATCTCCGTAGACATATCGATAGTTCCAGTATGCACCTTTCATATCAGTGTTATCGTTATCGATTTCCTGCCAATTAATAGTCGGTTCACCGACCGGTGGCAGCGCAGTGGCAAGCTGGGTCATCAAGTCCTTAACTTCATCGACGAACGGTTGAACGACTCCGGTCATGT
>PWJF01000156.1 GCA_003560935.1 Ignavibacteriales bacterium | reverse complement strand
CACGGGCAGGCAATGATCAAAACCGCAACGAAGTTTAAGAGTGCAACGGTCAATCGTGCCTCGCCCGTTCCGGTTAAGAACCATCCGAAAAATGATACGATGGCTATGCCAACGACGATCGGTACGAAGACGGATGCAACTTTATCGACAAGTTTTTGTACCGGCGCCTTGGATGCCTGTGCATCCTGTACCAGCTTGATTATCTGTGAGAGGACGGTATCTTTACCGACTTTATTTGCTTTATACGTAAAGCTGCCGCTTTTATTAATCGTTCCGCCGATGACATTATTGCCCTTCGATTTTTCGACAGGGATTGATTCTCCCGTAATCATCGATTCATCGACCGATGAATAGCCCGTTTCGATAATACCGTCGACAGGAATCTTTTCACCCGGTTTTACAATTACCGGATCGCCGATCCGTACCTGTGAGATCGGGATATCCTGCTCGTTTCCGTTACGAATAATGCGGGCTGTATTCGGCTGTAATCCCATTAGCTTTCTGATCGCCTCGGACGTTCTGCCTTTCGCGCGTGCCTCGAGCAGGCGGCCAAACAGAATAAGGGTGATGATTACCGACGCCGTATCGTAATAGACGTGTGGAGTTTCGCCCGCTGCGGCAAAGACCGAAGGAAAGAATGTCGCCGTCGCACTATAGAAATATGCCGCTGATGTACCGATCGCAACAAGCGAGTTCATATCGGCTGTGAAATGTTTTGTCACTGCCCAGAAACCCGAAAAGAACCTGCTGCCTCCCCAGAACAGGACAGGCGTCGTGAGAACAAAGAAAATGTAATTCCAGGTTTGATGTGACAGTGAATGGATGAGGGGGAAGTTCTCCCACATCAATCCCATTTCAAAAACCGTTATCGGTACGGTGAGGATTGCGCTAACGAAAAGTTTCAGCTTCAGCGTTGCATATTCCTTATCGCGCTGTGCCTCCCGTTCACTTTCCACCTGTACGTCGGAAACAGAGTATCCCGCACTCTCTATAGCTTTGCGGATTGCTTCATCTTCTACCAGACCCGCCCGGTAACGGATGACGGCATCTTCGGTTGCAAGATTAACCGACGCCGAAGTAACGCCGTCTATTTTTTTAATCGTATCCTGTACCCGCTTAACGCAGCTCGCACACGTCATACCCGATATGGGTATTGTCTTTTGTGAAATATTTTCTTCATTCATAATAAAATAGTAATTATTTTGCCTTCAATAGTATTGCCTTCATACTGTTGTAAGCATATTTAAATATAATAACATAAAGGGAGCCCTGCGTTATAAATAACCCGGTTTTTTGTACAAAATTTTCAGGTGAGCTTATCGATTGGTTTTCTGGAGTTTCCGACCATTTTCTTGAATTGTGTGGGAGAAAAACCGGTAATTTGTTTGAACTGATTGGAGAGATGCTGCGTGCTGCTGTAATTAAGCCGGTAGGCAATCTCGCTCAGGGTCAGTTCTTCATACTTGAGTAGTTCCTTTACACGTTCGATCTTCTGGAGGATGACATATCTTTCGATCGTTATATTTTCGACCGATGAAAACAGTGTGCTTAGATAATTATAATCCAACCCGAGTTTATCGGAGAGATATGACGAAAGTGTTAGTCGATGTGCTTCTTTGTTGCTTTCGTTCATATAGAGTAAGTCTATGACAGCAACTTTTATCTTCTCAACGGTCCGGCGTTTCTGGTCTTCAAGCAATTCGAATCCGTTTGATTCCATTGCATGCTTTATTTTTTCAATCACAAGTGGTGTGAGGCTGTCTTCAATCTCAACCTCCCCGAGCTCAACACTTTTTACGGCCAGGCCGATATTCTCAAGTTCTTCACGGACTACGCGGATGCAACGCAGGCAGACCATGTTTTTTATATAAAGTCGAGTTGCCATACTAAATATAAGTTCAAATACATGGGATGATGTTCAATGAGTATAGTGTGCCGGACCGGCATCAAAGTTTTTTGAGCATCGTATCCTGGATTTCCATAGCGGTTCTGAGATTCCGGTTTATCCTGACCGCAAGAACACGAATGCGCTGCACGTTGGTTTCTTCTTCATCCAATTGTTCCCGTATCGATTCGACCATCGGCTTCGTGTCGTTGCATATTTCAAATAACCGGTCGATTTCTGTCGCAACTCTGACTTTTTGCTGGGAGGTAAGAAGCGTCTCTATCTCCCGCAGTGTAAATTCAAATTGCTTTAGGTTTCGGTCGATCATTTGATAATGAGCCCGGGTTACGGATTCATTATAATCATCCTGATCGATCATTTGTTGGATCGTATACGCATGACCACGGACAAGGCGGCACTCATCGTGCATCTTCTGAATTTTTTCTGTAACCTGAGCGTGAATAGGTAGTATCAGCAGACCGGCAAGGGCGATATATAGGATATTTTTTATCATGTTCCCCTCCTAAAAGAGTATAGACTCTCTTGATAATATATATGCTAATTTAATAAAAAACAAACACCTATAAGGACATCCACACAAATTTTTATATTGATTATCCTAAATTTTATTCGTATCTTAATTTGATATTAAGATTTT
>PWJF01000042.1 GCA_003560935.1 Ignavibacteriales bacterium | reverse complement strand
TCGGAACGTAGCGCAGTCCGGTAGCGCACTTGAATGGGGTTCAAGGGGTCGCGGGTTCAAATCCCGCCGTTCCGACTTGCAGAAAGTCTCAATGGCGTAATTCCGTTGAGACTTTTGCATATTTGGGAAGCAGTTCGCTGGATTCATTGCAAGTAGATCCCACCGGTCCGGCTCGCATCCTTCCGTTTGCTTTTCAAATCATCGTTGACTATTTTACTATTTACAGATATATGACAACCGATTACAAGTGTTTCTTAAAATGGAGCTGTGAGTGGTCCCAAAATTTATAGAAGAACTGCGAAAAACGCGGCTTGATAAGAAAATTACTCTGCAGGATATCTCCGGAGCGACACGAATCAATATACGTTTTCTTGAAGCTATCGAACAGGGGAATTTTGATATTCTTCCGAAACCGTATGTAAAAGCATTTATCAAGCAATATGCACGGTATGTCGGATTAGATGAAAACATGGTAATATCGCAGTTCGAAGAACATAAAAAACAGTCACAACCGGAAGAATATATAGAACCTGCCGCAGCGGAGACATCTAAACCGCTCATTGAATCAATAAATACACCAAAAATAAAAACGATGTTCCTGTCACTTGCGGTGATCGGCGGACTTGCCTTATTCATATATTTATTGATTACTGTTTTCGGCACTACTGAAGAACCGATCGTTGAACGTCCGTTTCAGGATGTTGTGCGTGAAATTGAGGAACATGCCGAACGAACCGCAATCGCGCCGGTCGATTCTCCCACAATGGCTGAATATGAACTGCGCGACAGTATATCGCTCGCCGTTATTGCTATTGATACCGTCTGGCTTACTATTACGGTGGATAATATTGTACAGGAAGAGTATATATTCCCTCCGGGCAGACGACGTGAATGGAAAGCCGCAAACGATTTTTTAATGACGGTTGGCAATACGGGTGGCATGAGTATTACGGTAAATGATGACAGCATTGGTGTGCTCGGCACCGCCGGTCAGGTTCTAAGAAATTTGCATATTACACGCGATGGCATACAACGATAATTTAACCTTTGGCGCTGCACGATGACCCGCCAATCTGCTCCAGATGCTGTCCGCAAACGGATTGTGCAATTACAAAAAGAATTACTCGACCACGATTATCGATATTATATTCTTGCCGATCCGGTTATCCCGGATGAAGAGTATGACCGGTTGATGCATGAGCTTATTGAGCTTGAGGAACAGTACCCGGAACTCCGGACGCCCGAATCACCTACTCAGCGGGTAGGAGGCAAACCCACGAAAGAATTTCCAACCGTTACTCATACCCGTCCCATGCTGAGTTTGTCTAATACGTATAACGAAGATGAACTGTACGATTTTGACAGGCGCGTACGTAACGGTTTGAAGGACGAAGACGTTGCATACGTTGCGGAATTAAAATTTGACGGTGCTGCGGTTACATTACATTATGAAAAAGGAGTTTTTACACTCGGCGCAACCCGCGGCGATGGAACACAAGGTGACGATATAACCGCAAACCTCCGAACAATACGCAGCATTCCGCTGCAGCTTCGATATGACAGATTTAAATTCGACAAACTCGAGGTGCGCGGGGAAGTTATTATGTTTAAAGATGATTTTATTGCGTTAAACAAATACCGCGAAGAACAGGAGCAGCGGCCGTTTGCTAATCCGAGAAACGCGGCGGCTGGTACGTTAAAGTTACAGGATTCGAAAATTGTTGCACAACGGAAACTCCGGTTTTTTGCGTATCAGCTTCTTGGGGAAGATGTGAAAAGTGAAAGTCATTATGAGCGTTTACAAATGCTTCCCGAATTGGGTTTACCGGTTAACGAAAGATTCGAACGGTTTACATCCATAGATAAAGTAATATCATTTTGCAGAAAAGAGGAAAAAACACGTGATGAACTTCCCTATGAGATTGACGGGGTTGTCGTAAAAGTCGATTCTTTTCGACAGCAGGAAAAACTCGGTACAATTGCCAAGAGTCCCAGATGGGCGACGGCGTATAAGTTCACGACGCGGAAGGCGGAAACGAAGTTAAGCGAAATTGTAGTGCAGGTTGGAAGGGTGGGGACTATTACACCGGTAGCCGATCTTGAACCGGTATTGCTCGGCGGCACGACTGTGAAACGCGCAACACTTCATAATGCCGATGAGATCGAACGGCTTGATGTGCGGATTGGAGATACCGTTATCGTAGAGAAAGGAGGGGATGTAATCCCCAAAATAACGGGTGTGGTTAAGGAGAAGCGTCCGAAAGGAACAAAGAAATTTTCATTTCCCCGCGAATGCCCGGTGTGTAAATCTGAGATAATGCGACTTGAGGGAGAAGCAAATTACTATTGCATCAACACGGAGTGCCCGGCACAAATTCGGGGTAAACTTGAACACTTTGTCAGCAGACAGGCTATGGATATCGATGGTCTCGGTGAAGCGATTATCGACCAACTGATCAATACTAATTTGGTTACAACTCCAGCGGACCTGTACGACCTGAAAAAAGAAGATATCCTTCCGCTTGAGCGAATGGGCGAAAAGAGCGCTTCGAATCTTATTAATGCAATTGAAAAGAGCAAGGAACGTCCGTTTGAAAAAGTACTCTATGCTCTCGGAATTCGGCATGCCGGGCAGGGGGTAGCACAGATGTTAGCCGGAGCTTTCGGTTCAATCGATGCGCTGCGAAATGCACGTGTGGAAGATTTAACAAACATTCATGAGATTGGACCACGTATTGCTCAGAGTGTGGCAGCTTTTTTTCAGGAAGAGAATAATGTAGAAATGCTTGACAGATTGGAAGCAGCCGGACTTCAACTTGCGGCGAAACGTCAAAAAAAGAAAAAGCAAACGCTCAACGGTAAAACATTTGTACTAACCGGGGCGCTGGATACAGTAACGCGGGATGAGGCGAAGACATTGATTGAATCTCACGGAGGCAAAGTCACTTCTTCGGTTACTAAAAAAACAGATTATGTTGTGGTTGGATCGGATGCCGGTTCAAAATTTGATAAAGCGCGTAAACTCAATATAACAACGTTGAATGAACAGGAATTTATGAGTATGGTGAAAGACTAAAATATAATGATACAAGCATTACGACAATATTTGGGTACTTTATACGGAATATTTTCAGTACGATGGAAAAAGGATAAACAACAGGAGTTAACAAATTTCTATACTGAATCGCGCAACGTTTTAGTGATTATGCCCGACGACGTCCCAACATCGGAAGTTGCAATCTCCGTGGTCAAATTTCTCGGAAAGAAGTTTCAGGGAAGAGACTGCATTGTTGTTGCTGCTGCTCAATCTGCAAATCTTGTCAGCAAGTATACCGGCGCGGAGGTAGTGCGAAAGAAGGAAGAAGATATCAGCTATTTCTATCTTCCCAAAAATTCGTTTTCCAATCGGTTTACTAAACGCCAATACGATCTTGTTGTCGATTTAAATCTTGGATTTGTACTCTTTGCTGCCTATCTTAGTAGAAGAGTTGTCTCACGATATCGTGTGAGCTTTGCCAAGGAATACGGTGATTTCTTTTATAACATACAATACAGGTACGTTGCCGGACAAAGCAAACAGCTAACCTATAATTCATTATGTGAATTTCTTGAAAAATTCTGAGGGAACACAAATGAAATTCGATGTACAGGAAAAAAACGGAATATTGATTTTTTCACTTTATGAAAAACGCCTCGATGCTAATCTTGCAGCCGATCTCAAAGGTGAATTTCTCATTATGTGCACATCTGCGGTCAAAGAGCTGGTTATCGATCTCAGTTCGGTTGAATTTTGCGACAGCAGCGGGCTATCTTCATTACTCTTTGCAGAGCGGCAAATGCGTGAGAACGGGGGAAGTGTTAAGTTGGCAGGGCTGACCGAGAGTGTTGCTTCATTAATCAAGATATCTCAACTGGACAGAGTCTTTTCAATACATCCGACCGTCGATGAAGCCATCTCGGGAGGGGACGAGGCACAGAAATGAACCGGAGTGATCGGTGTGTGCCGTTGGTTGTCCTATTCGTGATTAGTTTTGCAGCGATTTCATGTGCGCCGCGAACCGGTGGCGTTATCAACGACAATGATGCCGCGCCGGGTATTCGGGTTAACGATGAAGGAGGTGTCCTTTTGCCGCCGCTTGATCGACGTATACAAATTATATAAGTCAACCGGCGCGAGCTGTCTCCTCCGGCAGCCGAAACGGTACTTCCTTTCAACTGGTATTGTTTAGATTTGATGATGCAGCAGGCCGTGAGGTCGACCGGGTTACGATTAAATTAACGGTACGTGGTTAAGTATCCGACACTTGCATATACCTATTCACTCAATCAGCGCTTCTATCGTGAAATCTCGTTGTATTCTTTTTGATGTTGACGGCACACTAATTAATTCGTGGAATTTATACATAGAGGTATACTGGCGTACTCTTCGGCATTTTCAAGGTCATAATATTACAAAGGATGCCGTTCTAAAAATGAAACCTACCTCGGAACTGCAATTTATCAAAAAGCACATCGGAAACGATCGACTGAAAGAAGCACACGATGTAATGATGGATTTCTATGAGCGTATGCATGATTCGATGTTTGGAGGGATATATCCGGGTATATCCGACATGTTGAACAAGGTACGGTCAAGTAATAAAGTAACCGGAATCGTGACCGGTAAATCCGCCCGCGCGTGGGAGATTACATCGTCAAAAATATATCTCGGTGATTTTGACGTGGTTGTTGCGGATGATGATGTAGAACAACCAAAACCCGATCCGGAAGGGATTCTTACTGCGTTGCAAACAGTCGGAGCGTCCGAAGATGAGAGTATCTACATCGGTGATACAGTTTCCGATTTTAAAGCAGCGCGCGATGCAAATGTCCGGGGAATACTTACGCTCTGGGCAAAGAGTTCGGCGGAAAAAAAAACATTCGTTTCCCGTGCCCGTGAAAACGGTGCAACGGAATTTGTCGACCGTCCGGAAGAACTTATAGAACATATAGTCTAAAAGGTGAACAAGTCATTTCCGTCAATTTCTGTCGTACAAAATATTGGAATAGATTTCAGTATTCCGCGAAAAATGCAGATGCTTGCTTCTATCACTCATTTTCGTGATATTACTGTCTATGAATTTAAAAGAGATGTACGCAAATATCGAGAAAACGACACGCTCGTTCGATTTTAACACCAGTATGACCGTGAAGGTTTTCATTTTAATCTCAGTGGTCGTATTAATAGTGTTGATGTTTCCGACCGGTGAGTCCATCGAGTTTGATTATCGAATCGGCGCTATATGGGGAGGCGACGAAATCATCGCACCGTTTTCATTCCCGATTTATAAAGAAGAGCGTCAATATGAGAGCGAGAAGCAGGAGGCAGAGCGCGCCGTTAAACCTGTTTTTCAACGTGATGACAGACAGGCAGATCAGGCTATCGATAGTCTGCGTACATTATTCGGTCAGATAAAAGCCGCAATCGATTTTGAATTGGAATACCGGGACCGACGAACAACACTTCGACGCGGTGAGGCCGATCTTCGTGCACGAGTTGAACAGGATTCAATCATACTTGAGGATTTTAAACGATACCTAACTGTTCAGTTTAATGCCGAAGAATGGAATACACTTATTGATTTGCGCCGTGGTATCGACCGGGGAAATATTACCTCGCTTGAGGAACTCAGAACTACTATCGAGTCCTTGCTTCGGGAATACTACCGGACGGGCATACTCAGCGAGTCGAAACAAGATATTGAGCATGAAGAGATCGCCATCCGCCGGAATGCCGACGAGGTAGTAACCCCGGTAGAGCGTTTCAAGGATGTCTCCGAAGCGAATACAGCTTATGAAAGTGAAATATCCGAACGATTGAACGACGATGGTCCGGAGCTAAGTGCGGCGGTGAAAATCGGGAGCGTTCATATCCGGCCAAATATTATTTTTAATGAAGAAGAGACCAATCGGCTCCGGCAGATTGCGCGTGAAGAGGTGCCTCGAACCATCGGGTTCGTCCTTGAGAACGAACGGATTATCAGCCGGCATGAACGTATCACCGAGGAATCCAAACTGCATCTTGATACTTTCCGGCGTGCAAAAGCGGAGCGGGGAGGCGCTATAAATATATGGCTCCAATACGTCGGGAAAGGACTTCACGTGACGATTGTATTACTTCTCTTCGGTGTGTATTTCTTCCTGTTCAGAAAGAATGTTTTTCATAACAATGCAAAACTGGCGTTAATAGCATTGATCATCTTGATGCAGGCATTCTTTGCATTTCTCACGCTCGCGATAAATGTGGATGCGCCGGTGGAATATCTGATCTTTGTACCTGCGGCGGCAATGCTCCTGACGATAATGTTTGACTCGCGTCTTGCATTTTATGGTACGGTGACTATTGCACTGCTCGTGGGAGGCATACGCGGCAATGATTATACGATCATGCTCGTCTCGATTATCGGCGGAGCGCTTGCAGCATATACGGTCCGTGATATTAAACATCGTACGCAAATATTCAGATCTATGTTGTTTATATTCCTCGGATACACATTGACAATAATTGCACTCGGACTTGAACGATTTGAAACGCCGATGGCTATGATATATGAAGTGACTTTTGCAGGTGCGAATGCGTTGTTGTCGCCGATTCTCACATTCGGATTGCTTATCTTTTTTGAACGAGTATGGCGCATTACAACAGACCTTACCCTGCTCGAGCTTTCGGATTTCAACCACCCGCTTTTAAAAGATCTTTCGCAAAAAGCTCCTGGTACTTTTCATCATAGTCTGGTGATGGGAAGTCTTGCCGAAACCGCTGCGGAAGTTATCGACGCCAATACAATACTTGCGAGAGTGGGTGCGTATTATCATGACGTCGGCAAATCGTTAAAGCCGGAATACTTTATCGAAAACCAGATGGGATTCAAGAACCGTCACGATAAGTTGACCCCGCGAATGAGTGCGCTTATCTTAATCTCTCACGTAAAAGATGGCTACGAACTCGGGAAAAAACATAATCTTCCGAAAGAGATACTCGAGTTTATTCCCATGCATCACGGTACGACATTGATCTCCTATTTTTACAATCGAGCGCTCGAAAAGAAAACCGATAAAGATGTAATAAACGAAGACGATTACCGCTATCCGGGTCCGAAACCCCAGACGAAGGAAACGGGAATAGTCATGCTTGCCGATGCCGTTGAAGCTGCTACGCGCTCCATTGACGAACCGTCTATTGCAAAACTAAAGGTAACAATCGATGGAATTATAAAATCGCGATTTGAAGAGGGAGAGCTTGATGAATGTGAATTGACTTTCAAAGACTTAAATAGTATTCGTGAAGCATTCTTCAAAGTTCTTGTCGGTATACATCATCCGCGCATTAAATATCCCGGTCAGGATGAGAAAGAGGATGACTCGGAGAAGGAAAAATTCCAACCATTCGACAAGGGATACTCCGGAAAAGGAGCGATGCCGCCGGAAGAAACAACTACAGAATCGAATACGAAGCTGGATAATAAACAATAGGGTATATTGAATAAATTTTTCGTGGAAATGCGGGAATTACAGTCGTATGTTCATTACTTAACGGTTGAAAAAGGTTTATCAAATAACACGTTGAAAAATTATCGGCATGATCTCAATGCGTATGTCGAGTTTCTTAAAACAATCGGAATACCGGATTTAACACACGTTACCGAAAACGATATTACCGCATATATTAAAACGCTTAAAGCAAAAGGGTTACAACCATCCACGGTAAACCGTGCGCTCTCATCAATTCGCGGCTTTCATGCGTATCTGTTTGAGGAGGAAAGAGGGCGGTCCAATCCAGTAGAACTTGTAGATAGTCCGAAGATGAGCCGCAAACTTCCCGAGACACTCTCGGTTGAAGAAGTTGTACATTTGATTGAAAGTGTTCCCGTCGATGAAAAGGGTTTGTGGATTCGTAATCGTGCTATGCTTGAGTGTCTATACGCGACGGGAATGCGTGTATCCGAGCTTATTTCCTTAACCCGGCAGCAATTGTTGTCACAGGAGGGACTCATTCGAATTCGAGGTAAAGGTTCGAAGGAGCGTATTGTTCCCATCGGACGAATTGCTCTCAAATGGATCAAACGATATGCAACCGAAGTACGTCCCGGATTGGCGCAGCGAAAACTCGGTCAGGATACTGTGTTCCTGAACCGACGCGGAACATCGATGAGCCGTATGTCGGTGTGGAATATATTACAGGATGCCGCACAACAATCGGGGTTGACAAAACGGATCTATCCGCATATGCTGCGGCACTCATTTGCAACACATTTACTCGAAGCCGGTGCCGATCTCAGGGCTGTACAGGAATTACTCGGACATGCGGATATTTCGACAACGCAGATTTACACACATGTTGACCGTACATATTTAAAACAAATACACAAACAATATCACCCTCGTCCATGATAGAATTTTTACTTATACTTCCAATTTTATTGGTATCGGTAATTGTTCACGAAGTTGCACACAGGTACACAGCATTACGCCTCGGCGATCCGACGGCGAAACAGGCAGTCAGGTTAACGGATGATATATATAATAACCTTCAGGTGAAGATAATAACGGCATGAAGTCATGGAAGATTGCAGTTGCAGGCGCCACCGGATTGGTTGGCAGGAAAATGATACAGGTACTTGAAGAGCGAAACCTTCCGGTTGGCAAGCTTCTTCCTCTTGCGTCCGAACGATCCGCAGGCACAACAATATCCTTCAAAGGAGAGCAGATTAAAGTAGAGATACTTACTGCCGCTGCATTCAAAGGCATGGATATCGCTCTGTTTTCTGCGGGTGGAGCGGTCAGCAAGGGGTTTGCCCCCGAAGCGGTGAAACGAAAGGTTGTCGTTATAGATAACAGCAGTGCGTTTCGGATGGATAAGAAGGTTCCGCTTGTTGTGCCCGAAGTGAACAGAAAAAAAGTGTTCCGGCACAATGGTATCATAGCTAATCCTAATTGTTCGACTATTCAATTAGTGGTTGCTCTTAAACCGTTATATGACAAGTACGGCATCAAGCGCGTCGTTGTGAGTACGTATCAATCGGTAACCGGCGCCGGAAAAAAAGGTGCAGCGCAACTTGAGGCAGAATTAAAAAATCATACGCCGGAAATGACCGCCTTCCCGCATCAAATTGCATTCAATGCAATTCCCCATATCGATGTTTTTATGGATGACGACAGCACGAAGGAAGAGTGGAAGATAGTGAACGAGACAAAGAAAATAATGAACGATGAGGACATTGAAGTTACCGCTACCTGTGTGCGTATACCCGTTCTCGGCGGCCATAGCGAAGCGGTCAATGTCCAGTTGAGGAAGAAGTTTGATATTGAAGATCTTCGTGCAATCCTTAAAGAATCCGATGGAGTTACCGTTATCGATGATCCCGCATCGAACCGGTATCCTATGCCGATACTGGCCGAGGATAAGGATGATGTTTTTGTCGGAAGAATTCGGAGAGATCCAACCATAGAAAACGGCGTTAATATGTGGGTGGTTTCTGATAACCTTCGGAAGGGTGCGGCAACCAATGCTGTTCAGATTGCCGATGTTTTAATCCGCGGGAAGTGAAATAACAGAATAGCAATATACCGATAAAGGGGTGTTATGCGCGGTAGTATAGGTATTGTAGGTGGGGTAGGTCCCTATGCAGGACTGGAATTACAAAACGCCATCCTCCGGCATACAGAAGCGAGTCGTGATCAGGACTATCCGCCTGTTATAAGCATCAGCGCACCCCATAGTATTGCTGACAGAACTGAATTTTTACTGGGCAATACATCTGTTAATCCCGCATATGAAATAATAAAACAAATTAATGATCTTTATTCATGCGGCGCTCGCTATATCGGTATACCCTGCAATTCTGCCCATGCAGAGAAAATCTTTACGGTGATACGATCGGGAATTCGGGAATTAAAAGACGTGGTACTTGTCAACATGATCGATGAGACATTCTATATGATCAAAAACAAAATACCGGATGTTAAAAGAATCGGTGTCATTGCTACAAAAGGATCGTATAAAAGCAATTTATTCACCCTCTATGGATCACATCACCATTATGAAATCGTCATACCGGATGATACATCGCTGCAGGACGAGATTCATAATAGTATATATGATATCACCTATGGAATCAAAGCATTAGGTTATCTGCAAGATATAGCAGCCGGGAAAATCAATAGAGCGTTTGAATTCTTTCAGAATAACCGGATTAATACGG
>PWJF01000411.1 GCA_003560935.1 Ignavibacteriales bacterium | reverse complement strand
TTCCTTTTTTCAGTGATTTCTGCGGATGAATCGTAATAGAAAGTTCATAGAAAACAGCACTGCCGCAGTTCCTCCGATTAACCCTCCAGGTATTAACGGACTTAAGGGGCGGTGTTAATTTATTGGTTTCTCCATTAAATGTCTCTCTTTTGTTTTGTTGACCTATTGTGCGATTACGTATAACCGGCATAGCAACCATGCCACCGATGTGTGAACCACGAAACGTCCGCCAGGAAGAAATTTTCCCGTAGGTAGGGATGATCCATATCCATCCGTCAAAAGTACAAATAATAATTTCCAGTAGTCCATCGTTATCTATATCAAATGCCAGTGGTGTTGAGACAATAATATCGCCCAATGAACGCGAATATGCATCGAGTATATTTCCACCCGGCGATATTGCGAACATATTTCCGTCATAATCGCATATAATTATTTCTTCTTTACCATCTCCATCTATATCTACGGTTATCGGTGACGCCCAGACCGGCGATTTTAGTTTAAAGGGGAATCCGGGTAACGAAGTACCGTCGATTGAGTTTACATACACGGAATCCGCGCACGATATAATTTCAAGTGCCCCGTCGGTATTAAGATCGCACAGTGCGGGAGAGGCTACCGTCCAGCTTCCAAGCCGGAGAGGAAAAGGAGCGATGGGATTTCCGTTCCCGTCAAGAACATGGAGTTGATTGTTGGTAAAGATAATTTCATTGCTGCCGTCATTATCTATATCTGAAACGAGGGGGGATGACCAGATTACATGCCCGGCAGGTTTTATCCAGACGGGAGAGAGCGTCGTACCGTTCAACCTGTAAATGTGTTCATCCCATGAACATACGATGATATCGGCTGTTCCGTCCGGTATGGGGAAAAGAGCAGGGGAGGAGGAAACAAAACCTTTGGTTTCATAATGTCTGATAGACTGTTGGTTGTTCCCCTTGTGGTCCAGTTTGACGGAATATATCCTTCGGTCATCGGAGCCGAATATCAACTCTTCATATCCATCATTATCGACATCGGCAGAAAATGGACTTGTAAAAACATCTCCTCCTGTATGAACAGGAAAGTTCATTTTCGGCTTCCCATGTGAAGATATTCCATAGAGACAATTGTCATCAGATCCGAAATAAATAGACTGTTCGCCGTTCTTTCCGGTGAAAAGATATGGCGTTGATGCAGCGGGAGCTCCGGGTGTAACCGGAAAGCCAACCAGTAAATTAAACGATGAGATTTCAAACGCATATAATTTATCTGCAACGATGAGAAGCTCTTGAACACCGTCGCCGTTAATATCCACGACGACCGGACTTGCGGTGATCGGTTTTCCGAGTTTAAAACGGTATGCTTTTTTCTCCTGCACTATTCTTCCGATCGTTTAAATACGACGACGGACTGTTCACCGAATCTATTGAAGGGATATTTATTATATATACGTGACTCGATCTTATCGGCTAATCCGAATAACCACGCAGGCAACTTATCGTGTGGATTTAAATATGGCGGCGGAAGAAGTATCGGCAGTGCATGGCAGGTTCTAACGGTAAAATATGGAAGTGCCGCTTCACGGAGTTGTCGTAATGAATAATAATTGGTGATTACGTTGGTGTCCCTGCCGTTAAGCGTAACATAACCGCTTCCCCGAAAACGATGCGGTAAATAATTTGTGATTCCCAAGAGATAATATAATATATCCCCCCAGTATGACCGGTTAATAACCGAGGCGACAAAAAATGAGCCCGGTTTCAAAATTCGTGATAGTTTCATGAAAAATACATGCAGCTCGGTAATGCAATTCAAAACACCAAATGAGGAATATGCCCCATCAAATGTTGTGTTAAAACAATCAATAGATTCGGCCGGAACATTGATGAACATACCTTTTCCGTTGATCTTGTCGACGGCTTTTTTCAGCATCTCGAATGAGATATCGGTGAGTGTCAACGTACATCCGTTCTCCGTCATCAATGCGGCTTCGGTTCCGGTTCCGCAACCTATCTCGATGAGATGATGTCCGGGTGGAAATGTCTGTTGTAGTATTTTTAAATTACGGCTTCGGAGATAATGGTCAACTACAGTTTTTTCGTCATACACCGGGGCAAGACGATCCCAGAATAACCGGTGTTCGGTAAATGTATAATTTTCTTTCATTTCATCTTCCTTCAGCCGGTCGGAACCGTATGCTGGGTTTTACCGGTACCACTGCAAGGAAACGGACGAGCAAACGCACGATGAGCAGTTCGGCGGTGTTACGCAATTTCTGAAAATTTGAACCGGGTTTCGCTTTAAGTTTCTGACTCTTCCACTCCCTGTGCAGCCATCGTACAACCCACCGGTAAAATGTAGTACTATATTTCTCACGGTGAAAAAGGAGTTTGTTTTCCGCAGTGTAATCCCAGTCAATCGTCCACTCCGAATCGAACATCATCCGATCCCGTACCTGTTCATAAAATTTTGTTCCGGGAAGAGGGTAGGCAATTGTGGTGCTGAATATATCGGGCGCCGTTTCGCGCAGCATTTTCACGGAAAGTTTTATATCCTCAAAATC
>PWJF01000478.1 GCA_003560935.1 Ignavibacteriales bacterium | reverse complement strand
GAGTTCCGGAACTCCGCTCGTCAAACCGGCGAGTCCGAGTATAATTACGGATATATCCGCACCGACCAATCCAACCGATACTGCCAGATGTACTGTGAGAAGCAGCTTGCGCCATCCGGTTGTTAGTGTCGGATTCCTTTTTTTGACTGCATTCATAGAAAATCCTTTATTGCCGGAATATCGATCTAATTACTGCTTAAAAAATACGCAACTTCTGTATATTTCGATTGTAAAATATTTACCCGCAGTCATGCAGGTGGAGGAGTTTGGAGCAGGTACTCCCTGATTCCAAATATGAGCGGGGACTCAGTCCCGTGAAGTGTTTGAATTCTTTGATGAAATGAGGTTGGTCATAATAGCCATGATCGAAGACTATATCGTAAAAATCCATCTCGCCATTCATTGTCAGGATATCGGTTAACGACCGATTAAATCTGCATATCCGTTGAAAATACTTGGGGGTGATACCGACGTATTTTTTGAATAGGTGAATCAGGTGTTTTTGCGAATAACCGGTTTTCTTTGCAAGCAGATGAAGCGGGACGTTAATATTGTGGAGTAAATAGCGTACGATGAGATGCTCGTTTTCTTGTCCGATGATTCTGTTTAAAAAATATTGTTCAGCAGTGTGGATTACCGTTGAGACGTTCTCGCAGGATGCAATGCGCTCCCGCAGGGATTCTATGGACCGACCGAGAATCTGACCGGCGTCGATGATTTGATTTTCAATTTCCGTAACCGGTACATTCATCAACGCATAGAAACCGTCCGGCGTGAACCGGATGCTGAGTGTCGTCTCATGCGGATGTAATCTATACGTTCTGTATTTTTTCTGGATCCCCGCTATCCAGTAATTTTTTAATGAGATTGAATGCCCGGACATCTTATCAGGCATCACAATCCTCTCGTTTTCATCGAGTGCAATGACAAGTTGCACGACGCCGTCCGGGAGAACCCTCTCATATGAATAGTGCTTATTATCTCCGCTGTAATAAACGATGGTTTCGATATATTCGTTTAACGGAGGAGCCGGCTTATGTACTTTCGTTATTATCTTACCTGAATATAGATGATTAAGCTCGCTTGAAAGATTTTCATACCTTTTGGACGATCCTCTTCCTTTTATCCTCTGTGCCGTACGTTCACTCAAATAGGCCGTCAGCATGTTTTTTTCATTTGCACCGAGAAAGCTTGCAAGTTTGATAATCTGATCCTTGGTCGCGCTTCGCCGTCCGGTTTCGATTTTTATTAAAAGCGTTTCATCGATATCCAGAAAAGCGGTTGTGCTACCGGGAGAATATCCTCTCTGAAGTCTTAATTGACGTATATGTTTTCCGATGCTCAACAAAGGTCCACTCTAATTGATCTGTAAGACAATCTATGTATACGGCAAATAAACGATTTCGTTTCAATTAATCCCAGGTATCATCCGGACGGCAGTCACAGTTTCCGCTTTTCAACAACCTGCTTATTCAAAGCAGAATCGGGATCCAGGTGATTGTGATCTCATCGATAAGCTGCGCCTGCAGAAACCGCTGTATCGTTTTTCCGCCGTCGATATATAAATGTTTCTTTCTTTCGGATGCTAATTCCGATACTACTTTGATCGGATTTCCCTTCTCAACCCGTACTTTCTCCTGTAAGTGTTCGGGTATAGTCAATCTTCTGTTCGTGAGAACGACGACGGGAGTTGCTTCGTACGGCCAGAACCCGAATGTGAGAACTTTCTCATACGTATTCCTTCCCATCACAATAGCATCGACGGTGGAAATGAATTCATCGTATGTCAACCCGAACTTTTCATTCGATTCGTATTCGGGATTATGAAGCCATTCGATATCGCCGTCGGGACGCGCGATGAATCCGCCGACGCTGGCGGCGATGTATACCGAGCATTTGATCAATTGTTTAGTCGTTATTTTGGGCTTAGAGATTTCAGCCGTCGACTTCGATCCGGCAGAAATTCGGATAGTGGGTTACGAATCCGGCACCGTTTACTTCGAGATCGGCGGTGAATCTTCCGCCCGCACTTTCATAACGATATATCGATTGGTCTTTACGCCAGTACTTCTGTACGAGCGGTTCAAGTGTAAAGTCCGGAAATCGCAGCCATGCAGCGTTGACGGAAGCTTCCTGGCCGATATCCAGTTCAAGACGGCGTACCGGAAGCAGGTTGGTTGAGGGGCTGAAATTAAGATCGAGATCGATACATCCCCTCACCTCCGGAGACTCTTTTCCGTTAATGTACCAGCGATTATCCTTATCGACCGACAGTTCGATATCGACGGGGTCGTTTCCCATCCATCCGGAGACTTTCCCGTATAAGGTTTGCCATTCCTGATTACATACGACCATGTAATCTAACCGGCATGCCTTTTGTTCATGGGCAAATACCGCCGTTCCGGTAAGATGCCAGAGTGATTGTTGAAAGAATACCCGGGCCGATTCATACCCGGGCCGGTCTAATCGTTGCCAGAGAATAGATTGAGCTGACATTGTTGCCTTATTATGATTGTAAGTGTTGAGTTAGATCTTTTAGAGGGCGTACTTCG
>PWJF01000517.1 GCA_003560935.1 Ignavibacteriales bacterium | reverse complement strand
ATTTTTTCGATGAGGAAATCGGGATATATGTACCGGGTATTCATTTTCAACCGAATCCTGGGCTAAACTGGGCGCAGCAAGGAAATTTTACTCAGCGAGGCAGTGAGTGGGAACGACCAGTCCATTTTGAATATTTCGATGAAACAGGAATGCGCGTGTTAGCACAGGATGCCGGTGTGAGGATTCATGGCGGCGTTACTCGAAGTTACGGTCAAAAGAGTTTGCGGATGTATGCACGTTCCGGTTATGGAGACGACTGGTTTGAAAAATCCTTATTTATTGATAAAGATATACCCCGGGTAAAGCGATTCATTTTACGCAATTCCGGGAATGACTGGGATTTTACAATGTTTCGCGATATTATGATTCAGCAATTGGTAAAAGGACTCGATATCGATTATCAGGCGTACCGGCCTGTGATTGTTTTTATTAATGGTGAGTACTGGGGGATTCATAATATCCGCGAACGGATAGATAAATATTATTTTGAAAACAATTATAATATCGATCCGGAGAATATAGATTTACTCACGGCTTATATGGAGGTGAGAGAGGGCGATGAATATCATTATCAAAATATGCGAAACTTTATGAAGGAATATGATATTTCACTGACCGAGAATTATCAGTATATCGGCACACAGATGGATATATCAAACTTTATAGATTATAACATCGCTCAAATTTACATCGCAAATAACGATTGGCCTGCAAACAATATAGATTTTTGGCGGCCGCGAACGCCCGACGGACGGTGGCGCTGGATTTTGTATGACACCGATTTTGGTTTTAGTTTGTTCGGAGGAAGGTTGGGATATTTACACAATACCCTGGCACAGGCAACTGAAGAAAATGGTCAGGATTGGCCGAACCCTTCCTGGTCAACTTTTATACTACGAACGCTGCTTCAAAATAAAGAATTTAAAGAACGCTTTATTTCCCGGTTCGCGGATTTACTCAATACAACTTTCGATCCGGGTCGAGTAAAAAGTTTAATTGATACTTTACAACAGGTGTATCAACCGGAAATTGAAGAGCATCAACATCGCTGGTATCCGCATCATTCGCTGCCTAGGTGGAATAGTCTGGTAAACGTTCTACATGAGTTTGCTGAAAAGCGTCCGCACCCTGTTCGAGAACATATAATCGAGTACTTCGAGCTTGAAGGTTTGTGTACGTTGACCGTTGCGGTGAATAGCCATAAAGCGGGCGCCGTTCAAGTGAATTCTATTCTTATTGATGGTGAAAAATTTACCGATTCGGATTCTTTGGGTAACGATTATTGGCAAGGTATTTATTTTCAAGGTGTACCGATTATGCTTGCGCCGAAACCTTATCCCGGCTATCTATTTGATGGTTGGGAGGGAGCTGATGCCGATGGGGATACAGTGGTCATTATTCCGGAAAACAATGTGCATATAACGGCGAACTTCGTCTGGGAAGGGGATTTCAGTGAAGACCCGATGAATCCGGAACCGTATAAGTTTTTAAACGGACCGTATCGGTTTAACTATTGGCCTTCCGGTAAACCGGAAGGAATATTTCCTCCTCATATGGTTTTTTTACAAACAGATATGACCGATCCCGGTTTACACGATGAAATGACGGATATATACCATATACCGGAAGATGAATACCACAGCGATGATCTGGACAATATCGGATATCCATACCAGCTTACAAGGCGGACACGGCTTACCGGGTGGAACGCCGGCGGGATTACATTTATAAATACCGGCCGCGGCAGGGATCTTGGCGCCGCTGTACTCGCTCTTAATACTACCGGCCAGGATAGCATTATGGTTTCGTGGACTGCCGGTACCATTCTTCCAAATAGCCGTGAATATGCTATTCGTCTGCAATATAGAATAGGTGCGCACGGTCCTTTTACCGATGTTGTCGATAGTAATGATGAGATTGTGGAATATGTTCGAAACGAAACAGAGGGACATTTTCAATTCATGGAACCGGTTATGCTTCCGGCTGAGGTAAACGATCAACCGTATGTTCAAATTAGATGGAAGTATTATCATGTATCCGGCACTGAGGGTCCGCGAGCCAAGCTTTTACTTGATAATATTTTTGTTACGGCGGGCAATCACCCGCACACACTTCTCCCCGTACCGTATGATCTAAACCAGGGGTCGTACGAGTTTAATTACTGGAATTCGGGTGAACCGGAAAATACATTTCCTCCTAATATGGTGTTTTTACAAACCAGAATGGATGATCCGGGAATCAATGATGCGATGGTCGAACCGTATCATATTCCATTTTATAATGAAGATAATAATGCATATCACGCGAATGATCAGGATAAATTCGGTTATCCGTATATGCTGACCGGAAGGACAAGAATAACCGGACTCGAAGAAGGGGGTATAGCATTTATCAATACCGGTCGCGGCCGTGATTTGGGTGCAGTTGTGCTTGCACTAAATACCACAAATCGAAAGGATGTTACGGTAACCTGGTCCGGAGGAACGATTATTCCAAATAGCAGGGCATATAATATTCGCTTACGGTACCGCATCGGTACAAATGGGTTGTTCAATGATGT
>PWJF01000514.1 GCA_003560935.1 Ignavibacteriales bacterium | reverse complement strand
TTGTTCGGCTGCCGCCAGAATATCCTGTAATACTATTTCTTCGTATATAGCATCAACAGATTTTTTTTGTTTAATTAACTTTTCCAAATCTCCGTTATACTCCCGATCTCCTTTCATTGCTTTTTCAAATATCGATGGATTTGAAGTGACGCCACGCAATCCTTTGTCGATCAATGCCGATAATTTACCTTCGTTAATGAAGGATCGACTTATATAATCCAACCAGACTGACTGACCGTATTCTGCAAGTTGATCTAATTTACTCAATACTATTCCCCCAACTATATTATTTATGATCATTGATTTTTAGTTGGACCTCGGATCCCGTACCTATTAATATTACTTCAGGGGTGCTTTCGGAATCCGCCAGGACATAAGCACCACGTAAAGCTCCATCCGCAGATGCATACTTCGATCGGTCAATAGTCGGTACATTCTGCCGTGAAAGGATAAGCGCCGCCGGTCTGTTTTGCAGTTCCATAATATATTTCCAGAGTACTGCAACTTCATTTGCATCCGCCGGACGGATAACATCCAGATTCGGGATAGCCCGCAGCGATGCAATGTGTTCGACCGGTTGATGTGTCGGTCCGTCATCACCTAATCCAATACTGTCGTGTGTAAAAATATAAATTACGGGCTGTTCCATTAATGCGGAGAGCCGTATGGCAGGGCGCATATAATCGGAAAAAATCAAGAAGGTAGCTGCGTACGGACGCAGCTTGCTTAAAGCCATACCGTTTGCAACGGCACCCATCGCGTGTTCCCGGATACCGAAATGAAAATTACGTCCCTTATAATTCCCTTTCCCAAAGCCATCGGCGCCATCGATAAGGGTATTCGTCGACGGTGCAAGATCGGCCGCACCGCCTAAAAGCCAGGGATGGTGCTTTGCTATCGCATTGAGTACCTGTCCGTTTGACTTCCGTGTCGCAACACCTTTTTCATCGGCGGGAAATTCCGGTATGCATCTATCCCAACCATCGGGCATTTGATGTTTTTGGATCAATTCAAATTCCTTCGCAAGATCGGGATATTCACTCCGGTAGTTTTTGTATTTTTCATTCCATTCGACTTCAATACGTTCTCCTTTCTCCCGCACGGCTTCCCGATACTCTTCAACCTCCGGTGGCACATAAAACTGCCGATCGGGATCCCATCCGTATGCTTCTTTCGTTGCTCTGATCTCCTCTTCCCCCAACGGCGCGCCGTGGGCGCCGGCAGTATCCTGTTTATTCGGACTGCCGAATGCAATATGGCTGTCGACGATTAGTAACGACGGCCGTTCTTTTTCGTTTACTGCATTTTGAAGGGCGCGTTCAAGAAACTCGGTATCGTTAGCATCACCCACCCGTTGGACATGCCAGTTGTATGATAAAAACCGCGTTGCAACATCCTCGCTAAATGCCAGCGATGTTTCACCTTCGATGGTAATGCGGTTATTATCGTAAATCCAAATCAGAATAAATCTATCCCTGTTCGGAAAATCGGGATTGTGCGGATCGAACCGCATATATTTATCCCATATCGTAAACGCGACCGGCGCAAGCGCCATCGGCGTACCCGGATGACCGGAGTTTGCCATCTGTACACCGTCCATAGATAATGTTCTGATCGTGTTAATAATTAACTCATCCGTATCGACAGCAATTTGTTGAACAGTTTCCATCGGAACCCTCCTTCGTTATTCGTACCTACTTTTGAAGACTCTATACGTGGTTATTTCCCCAAGCGAGTACATCCGCAATCGGGACATGATCTCCATAATCCTTACCGTAATAGACCCGATGAATAACCTGATTTTCATCGATTAAGAAATCCGCTGGGAGTATCGGCTTTTTGTGAATGGTTTTTAAATTGAAAAAACCGCTTGTCATTACCTTCAGCAGTTCCACCGGTTTCAACATTACCTTAAACATACCGGAGAAAGATTCTTCGATACCATATTTGACGTACAAATCTAAATCAGGATCCGGTATTATGGGAAACTGTGCACTCTGCTTCCCGGCATATTCCGATATTTCTTCACTCGTGGCAGCGAATAATGCTATTATCTCAATATTATTTTTCTCAAATTCCGGATATTGCATAATAAGCTGCCGGATTCTCAAATTACAAAACGGACACGATGCCCCCCTGAAGAAACTTAACAGAACTTTCTTTCCTTGATAATCCGCCAGGTTTATTTTGTTACCCAGGTAATCATCCTTACTAAAATCAATAACTCGTTCGTTACTTGTCAGCATTTTTTTCTCCTTTATTTATTAATGACCAATTCCTTCTCTTGATGTTTCGTTATTTCCTCGCGTTGTTCGAATTTTTCCGTACTTGTATTAGA
Source organism: Ignavibacteriales bacterium (assembly GCA_003560935.1). Lineage (GTDB taxonomy): Bacteria > Bacteroidota > Ignavibacteria > T3Sed10-11 > T3Sed10-11 > T3Sed10-11. Next base: position 232 of record PWJF01000514.1, on the reverse strand, counting down.
TATTTCCGGTTTTTTATCAAGTAAGCTCCGCAGTAAAACTATATCCCTATGGAAAAACAGATCCAGCGTCCAGTCTATGACAACGCGGAGTTTTCGCTCAAGCCCCGGTAACTTCAACAGGTAGATAGTACGCCAGAGCCACCATGCAAAGAATCCCGAAAATCGAAATCCAAGGATTTCAGCGACCGCAGAACGCCGTCCGAGTGATGCGAGGATACCAATCGGTTTATAG
>PWJF01000544.1 GCA_003560935.1 Ignavibacteriales bacterium | reverse complement strand
TTTTGTTACCGCAAACGCGACCTCTTTTCCACGGATTGATATCGCGACCTCTCTTCCCTCTTCAACATATTCCCGTTCCATATAGCCCATCGCAATGCTCGTTTGTAAGGTCGGTGACAATGTACCGCTCGTCACTTCACCGATCTCTTTACCGTTCGAGCTAATCGGATATCCGTGGCGGGGTATAGCCCGCCTAGCTATGCTCTGATCGATAATCTTTAATCCGGTCAATTTTCGTGTAACGCCGTTCTGTTTTATTTTTAATAACGCTTCTTTACCTATAAAATTACCCTTATCGAACTTTGTTATCCATCCGAGTCCGGCTTCGAGTGGATTGGTATTCTCGTTCATATCATTTCCGTACAGCAACATCCCCATCTCGAGACGCAATGTATCGCGTGCACCGAGACCGGCAGGAGCTATACCTTCGGTCTTTCCCGCCTCTATGATTGCATTCCATACCGCGGTATTATCAGCCTCGGTTGCATTGTAATATAACTCAAAACCAAGTTCTCCGGTATAACCCGTTCTGGAAATCATCATCCCGGTATCTGCCAGAATACCGTTTCGGAAATGATAAAACTTTATATTTGAAAGGTCAACATCTGTAAGCCGCTGCAACACATCGCGGGATTTCGGACCCTGTACGGCGATTAATGCGGTCTGATCGCTCACATCCTTTACAGTTACGCCATCAAACGATGCAGCCTGTTTATGTATCCAGGCGATGTCTTTCGCTTTATTGGCTGCGTTGATAACCAGCATGTATTTATCACCAAGATGATAAACAAGCAGGTCATCAATCATGCCGCCGTTCTCATATACCATTGCCGAATATTGAGCGCGACCTTCATACAATGCAGTCACATCGTTCAACGTGATAAACTGAACAAATTCCGCGGCTTTCTCACCGCTCACCTCTACCTCTCCCATATGCGATACATCAAACACGCCGGCGCTATCACGTACCCGGTTGTGTTCTTCGATTATACCGGTGTATTGCACGGGCATGGCATAACCGGCGAATTCAACTATTTTCGCACCCGCAGCGGTGTGAACTTCATAAAAAGGCGTTTTTTTCATATCGAAACCGTTTCATTCCAAATAATCATCGGTTACATCTTTTTTCTGTTTGTGTGAAATGAACCGGAACTCATCTATCGAAAGATTTGAGTCGGGCTGCAGTATTAATCGCACTCTGTATTTTATTTGCAGTCTTATTAATTTGCTAAAGAAACCCTCGGTTAGATAGTCCGACAATATCGGACTGACATACAGGGTCCATTTAAACTCTCTTAAATCGGATGTCATCCTGCGTAACCATCGTTCGACGCGATTGACAATCGATGCTTTCGATGCAACCAGTCCGCCGCCTCCGCAGGTCGGACATGGCTCGGCGAAGCTGTGCAGTATACTCTGACGAATACGCTGTCGCGTTATCTGCACAAGCGCAAGCTCGGTCATCGGATAGACTGTCGACTTCGCCCGGTCTTTTCTTAACTCCTTTTTAAACTCATCGAAGACTTTTTTCTGGTTCTTTTCATCCTCCAGATCGATACAATCGATGACAATGATACCGCCGATATCGCGCAGTCTTATCTGTCGTGCAATCTCCCGCGCGGCTTCGAGATTGGTACGCAGTGAGTTCAATTCCTGAGCCTGGTTTGCAGCATACCGCCCGCTGTTCACGTCGATGACGGTCATCGCCTCGGTGGGTTCGATGATAATATAGCCGCCGCTCTTTAACCAAACTTTTCGCTGTAACGCTTTGGCGATTTCTTTCTCGACGCCGAAAACATCGAATACCGGTTCACGACCTTTGAACAATTCAACCTTATCGGTCATCTTCGGCGCAAACCATTTCACATACGTACGGATTTCGCGATACAATTTTTTCGAGTCAACAACAATCCGCGACACGTCGCTCTGGAACAGATCGCGTATCACCGAAGATGTTGTACTAATGTCTTTGTACAGAAGCATCGGCGCCGTTTCGGTCTTGACGCTTTGTTCTATTTCTTTCCATGTATCGAGCAAATCGGTAAGATCGTTTTTGATAGCGGACTCATCTCTTCCATCGGCCACGGTACGTATGATTGCACCGTAAGTGTTCGGCATAATTGAGCGGACAATCCGGCGAAGCCGGCGTTTTTCACGGTAATTGGTAAGTTTTCTGGAAACCCCTATCTTCCCCCCGCCGAACGGAATTAAGACAAGATATCTGCCGGGAAGGGATACTTCGGAGCTGACCCGTACACCTTTATTTGCAACGGGCTCCTTTATGATCTGAACGATAATATCCTGCCCCTTCTTCAGAGTGACATCGGTCTGCGATTGTGCGGAACGATCGTTCGATTGTTGATTTCTGCGGAATCCGCGCCGTACGGATCTGGGGGGCGATGCAGTAGCGGTCTCTCCCTGCCGTGAGACATCGCTCGCGGTCTCCTCATCATCGTCGTCATCGGAGTCGACATCCGCATCCTCATCTTCGAAGAGCGTTGCATATTGATCTACATTTTTTCCGATATCCGAAAAATGTAAAAACGCATCCTGCTTATGGCCGATATCTATAAAGGCCGCTTT
>PWJF01000562.1 GCA_003560935.1 Ignavibacteriales bacterium | reverse complement strand
CTTCCGATCTCATTGTATATCTTGGACCGTCTGCCGGCGTGTGCTGTTATGAAGTGGGTGAGGAGGTCGCCGGATTATTCCCATCGGTGTTTAGTATCCCGCAATCGAACGGTAAGTATCATCTCGATATCCCGGAAGTGAATAAAACACAACTTGTATCCGAAGGAGTAAGAGAGGAAAATATCGAGCATGAAAACTCCTGCACAATTTGTACCCCGGGCCAATTCCATTCCTACCGACGTGACGCCCAAAAAAGCGGACGGATGATGGGGGTTATCGGGATCAAGGGTAAACAAAATTGATATAGACCTTGACAGCAAGAATAAAAATGTATATATTTATCATATACACAATGGAGCTATGGTGAAAATAGAGGGTTTTAACTGGGATTCCGGAAACAGCGAAAAAAACCGGAATAAACACCAGGCATCCAACTCCGAGGCCGAGGAGGTTTTTCTGAATTATCCACGGTATGTGTACCGCATCAGGAAAGAGTTGCCGGAGGATGAAAAGCGATTTTATCTTCTCGGTCAAACAAACGCAGGAAGGCAATTATTTGTTGTTTATACCATACGAGAAAATTTAATTCGGGTCATCTCTGCACGGGATATGTCGAAGAAAGAAAGGAGACGTTATGAAGAGAGAATTAAAAAAGATCCCAAAATTCAAAAACGAGGATGAAGAGCGGAAGTTCTGGAGCAAGCACGACTCGACCGGGTATATTGACTGGAATCAAGCCGAGCAGATGGATTTTCCCGATCTTAAACCATCGGTGAAATCAATATCAATACGTCTTCCCGAGTCGCTGTTAAACGATCTTAAAATGCTTGCGAACAAAAAAGACGTCCCGTATCAATCTTTGATGAAAATATATTTAGCTGAAAAAGTAAGAGACGAAATTAATAATTAAATCTATTTGTAACCCAATCTATCAATAGAACAATACATGCAACATTCTGAAGTAGTCCTCATACTCGATTTCGGTTCTCAATATACTCAACTTATTGCGCGGCGTGTACGGGAGTGCGGTGTATATTCGGAGATCCATCCTTATAATATACCGTTCGAAAAGATCGAAACGATGGATCCTGCAGCGATAGTATTTTCCGGGGGGCCGTCAAGTGTGTACGAGGACGATGCACCGATACCCGATGGAAGAATATTTTCTTTGAACAAACCCATACTCGGGATCTGCTACGGACTCCAGGTGATCGCGCATAAGCTCGACGGGGAAGTAGACCGATCCGCAAAACGCGAGTACGGACGTGCAGAATTGAAAGTTTTAAAAGGATCTCCGCTGCTGGAAGCCAATCACAAACCGTTAACCGTGTGGATGAGTCACGGCGATGCTTTGAAATCGCTGCCGAATGGGTTTGAAGTTCTTGCGAACTCATCGAATTCTCCAATCTGTGCGATCGGAAATATCGGGGAAAAAATCTACGGTGTACAATTTCATCCTGAAGTAGTTCATACGCCGGGAGGGAAAGAAATACTCCATAATTTCTTATATAACGTAGCCGGATGTAAAGGCGGATGGAACGCGGGATCGTTTGTCGAACAGGCGATTAAAAATATTCGTAACAAAGTGGGAGATGAGCGGGTCATCCTTGCCTTAAGCGGTGGAGTGGATTCGTCGGTCGCCGCGGTGCTGCTGCACAATGCAATCGGCGATAAATTGTATTGCTTCCACATCGATACGGGATTGATGCGAAAGGGGGAAAGCGAGGAAGTCGTGCGGGTATTTCGCGATCATTATAAAATGAACTTAGACTTCGTCGATGCATCGAATACATTTCTCGGAAAATTATCCGGTGTCGAAGATCCCGAACGGAAAAGAAAAATCGTCGGCAATGCGTTTATAGAGGTATTCGAGCAGGAAGCGAAGAAACTCGGAGGTATCGGCTATCTTGCACAGGGAACGCTCTATCCCGATGTTATAGAATCGGTATCCTTCAAAGGACCGTCGCACACAATAAAAACTCATCACAACGTCGGCGGTTTGCCGGAGCGGATGAATCTTAAACTCATCGAACCGTTCCACGAGTTGTTTAAAGATGAAGTACGGGAAGTCGGTAAAGAACTCGGTTTACCCGAACGATTTTTAAAACGTCATCCTTTCCCTGGTCCCGGACTTGCCGTGCGCATTCTCGGTCCGATCACCAAAGAGAATGTAAAACTATTGCAGGAAGCCGACGCTATCTTCAACGAAGAACTCGAGAAATCGGGATGGTACGATAAAGTATGGCAGGCATTTACGGTGCTTTTGCCCGTCAGGTCTGTCGGTGTGATGGGTGACCAGCGCACGTATGAACAAGTTGCGGCAATCCGCGCGGTAACAAGTGTTGACGGAATGACCGCCGATTTTGCAGAGCTGCCGCACGATCTGCTCGGCAGCGTTTCCACGAGGATCATTAACGAAGTGCGTGGTATTAACCGCGTGGTGTACGATGTGAGCTCCAAACCGCCGTCGACGATCGAGTGGGAGTAAAGGGTGTAGTACACCTTCGCAGGGAATAGAATTGGCGGATAAGGTGTAGCACCCCTTTTAATCCAGGGGATTTTGCAGTCCGCCTGCCGGCGGACT
>PWJF01000305.1 GCA_003560935.1 Ignavibacteriales bacterium | reverse complement strand
TCAAATTCATCGACACGGACGTCTTTGGTGAGATATTGTTTGATTGATTCTGCGACATAATGTCTCTCCCATCTTTCGAGTTCCTTTTTAATTTCTTTACGTTCATGGAGTTTTAAGTCATACGCTTTTATTGTGATCAGATAATCGAGAATTTGATCGTTTATCATATTCCGAACACGCCGGTTAAGCGTCATATCCCGGTTGCCTGTAAACTCTATTTTCCTGCTGTACACATCATCGATAAAGGAATTTAGGGACCACCTATTATTTTCAGTGCGTATAAATTCTGCTTCAAGTTTTTCATCCGTTAACGTCCGTATTGCATCTATCTCATCCCTGACGAACATTATTTCTTCATAACGATATAATTCTTCACCGTATTGATCAACCAATACCTCTTCAATCGTAGAACTCAACAGATCGAATAATTCAATATCGACATGCAACCCATACTCTTCGATCAATGATTCAAGGAATTCAGCGTCCCGGATTTCATATGAATGTCTCATTAAATGATCTTCATAGGCGCGCAGCCGTTCAAGCAGATCGTTCTCGATTCTCCTGTCATCCCGCCGTCTTTCTTCGATACGAACTATATACCATCCCACCGGTGTTTCGACCGGCTTCGATATCTCAGCTACTTCCAACGAGTCTAAAATTTGAACAAGCGCCGGGTGAATCTGTTCCCATCGGACGTGATAATTGCGTACAAGCGTACCATGGCCGGATGATGCTATTTCTTCAAATGTTTTACCATCTTGAATTTTTCCCCACGCAGCTTGAATATCGGCATGGGAATCGGAATGGATAAACGTAACCTGAATATCCGTATACGCGCGCTTAATAGCCTGCCGAATCCCGGGTTCTGCCTCCTTTACTTTTTGTTGTACCATATCACGATACAGCCGGTCCCGGATATACATTCTCTCAATTCGGTCGATTTGATTTTGATATTCGGGATGGATTTCGAAACCAATTTCACGGGCTTCCATCGCGAGAAGTTTTTCGGCTATCATTCCGTACAGGAAGCGTTGTTTAATGGTATTCAGGTATCCCCTTTGATGTTTTCCCGGCCAGACGGTCATTTCAAATCGCCAGCGGAATTCTTCCGCTGTTATTACTTCATTGCCGATCCGTGCAACCGGATCGTTCCGGCCGAAATCTTCCTGCTGGGTATATAACGTTGTAAATATGAAATGATATAACAGTAGAAGAATAGCAATCCTGACCATAGTATTTCTCCCATCACGCAATTGCTCTCATAACATCTATAAACGATAGCCGTGATTCGATAATTTTATTATAATCATTCTTGAATCAACTTCAAAATCACCTGAAGTTCGCTGAAAACAAGCGCATCTTTCATCCCTTTACACTGCCCATCATTATTCCGCGGATATAATACTTTTGCAAAACCATAAATACCATCATAACCGGCAGAATCGTCAACACCGAACCCGCCATCATTAATTCGGTATCCTGAACATGCTCACCCATTAAGTTTGCCAGCGCGACGGGAAGTGTGTACATCGTATCGTCTGTCATCACGATCAACGGCCAGAGGAAATCGTTCCACGTTCCCATGAACGTAAATATAGCAAGCGTAACGAAGATCGGTTTGCAGAGTGGGATTACCAGACGCCAGTATACCATAAAATCACTTGCACCGTCAATCCGCGCCGCATCAATCAAACTGTCGGGTATCGAAAGCATATATTGCCGCATGAGGAATATTCCGAAGATACTTGCCATGCCGGGAATCATCACGCCGATATACGAATTGATAAAACCCATTTTATTCAACATTAAAAACAACGGCAGCATGGTTACCTGTGCGGGGATTACCATACCGGCGAGTAAAAATCTGAAGAGTTTATCGCGACCGCGAAACCGGTACTTCGCGAATGCAAATCCCGCCATAGAATTTATGATCAACGACAATGCTGTTACACTCACCGCGATAATGGTACTGTTCATTAAATAGCGGGCAAGATTCAGACGATCAAAAAGATTATAATAATGTTCGAACGTAACTTCGGTCGGAATAAACGGAGGCGGATACGTGCTCGATTCTCCCAGCGGCATCAGCGATACGGATACCATCCATACAATGGGAGATAAGGTAATCGCCGCGGTTACGAATAATGCCGCATACAGTACTATTTTATGCGTCCGTTTCATCCTTCATACCCGCTTTTCTGGACACGAAGCTGAATTAACGTTCCGATAAAAATTATAACGAACAGTACAAATGCAAGCGAAGCTGAATAGCCCATATTCCACCAGCGGAATCCCTCCTCATACATGTACAACACGATACTGAGCGTGCTGTTGGCAGGTCCCCCCTGCGTCATGATATACGGTTCGGCAAACAATTGAAAATAACCGATCATCGTAATGATGCCGACGAAGAGCATGGTCGGTGCAAGCATCGGCAGCGTAATCGATTTGAATTGCGATATAAAATTCGCACCGTCGATTCTTGCCGCTTCATACAACTCCTCCGGAATATTCTGCAATCCCGCGATGAAGATGATCATATTATATCCGAAATTTTTCCAGACCGCGAGTATGATGATCGACGG
>PWJF01000523.1 GCA_003560935.1 Ignavibacteriales bacterium | reverse complement strand
GGGCAAAGGAAATGCTCGAGCAAGTCGGACTTGCCGATAAACTCGATGTCAGACCGTCGCAGCTTTCCGGAGGTCAGCAACAACGTGTTGCCGTTGCACGGGCGCTCGCATCGAAACCGGATTTTATTCTCGCCGACGAACCGACTGCTAACCTCGACACCGAATCCGCCTTCAATCTGCTCGATATTATGGCACGGCTTAACAAGGAAGAAAATGTTACTATGATTTTCTCCACACACGATCAGCGGGTCATAGACCGCGCACGGAGGGTAATCAAGTTGGTTGACGGTGCGGTTGATAAGGATGAGCAGTTTGACAGATAATTTTCGGTTTCTCGTTTTGAGTTATGCGTTGACAGGATACTAATAAAATGAAAAAAAAACTTTTCTATTCTTTGATTGGTGTTTTAATTTTAGCGTCTATCATTACTGAAATAGCATATAGTCAATTTCACTCGCCATTCAGACTTCGCGGTTACGTAAGAGAAATGCCCTCAATCCAGTTCGACAGGGATTTCTCGAATCCAACTTTCGGAAATCTCATTCACAACCGTTTGAATTTCCGATGGGATATCTCCCGAAGTCTCGATCTCAATATTGAGGGCCGAAATAGATTTTTTTATAATGAGATGTTCGGGGGAGAAATTCCTCTTATAAAAAATATCTTCGAGCATGATGACGGCCTTGTGGATATGTCATGGGTTTGGTTATCCGAGGGTCCGTGGCTCGGTCATTCGATGATTGATCGTCTATTTGTAAGTTGGAGAGCTCCTGATTGGCGTGTCAGGATAGGGAGACAGCGTGTCAATTGGGGGATTAACCTCGTATCGAATCCCAATGATTTATTTAACGTGTACTCGTTTTTCGATTTTGATTATGCTGAACGACCCGGATCCGATGCTGTCAGAATTCAACATTATCTGAGTCATTTATCAAGTATTGAAATTGCGATAGGTCCGGCAAATCATAGCAGAGATATGGTCGCGGCGGCAAAGATCGGAGTAAACCGGTGGCAATACGACTTTCAGGCAATAGCGGGATATTACCGGAACCGGTTAGCGCTCGGCGGCGGATGGGCGGGAAATCTTGGTCTAGCCGGATTCAAAGGTGAAGCAACGTGGTTTTATGATATCGAAAAAACACCCGGCAGGCAGCGGGGGAACGTGGTTGCCGCGGTTGGGCTCGATTATATGTTTGCCGGCGGGACGTTCGGCGTGGTTGAATTTTTATACAACGGCGGGCACAGCCGGCTTCCCGAAGATGCATTTCTCATAACCGAACCCCTCCGTCCGGATAATATCATGTTTTCAGAGTATGCCGTAACCGTGAGTGCTGATCATCCGTTCTCGCCTATATTCAGCGGCGGTTTGGCGGTGATGGGGTTACCGGATATAGACGCGCTGTTTTTCATGCCGAATATCAAATATTCGATTATGACCGATCTCGATTTCGAAGCGCTTGCGCAGATATTTATCGGAGGGAAAGGTACTATCTTTGAAGGTGCAGGTTCGGCGTGGTATGCGGTACTGCAGTATTCGTTTTAAAAAGTTGAAGCATGTCTATCTATCGCCACTTGTAAAATACACCCTGTATAATTATATTTAAGTTATAAATATTTGAATTTAAATTAATTATGAAAACAACGAAGCAATACGGTAAGAAAATCGATCGCGCATTGAGCATGTGGGTCAAGCTTGCGCGTGCGCACGATACGATGAGTTCGCTTGCCGACAGGAATATCGCCGGTTTCGGATTGACAACGCCGCAATTCGGTGCGCTTGAATGCCTCGGTCATCTGGGTTCGATGACGATCGGTACACTCTGTAAAAAAATGCTCGTCAGCGGAGGAAATATGACCGTGGTGATCGATAATCTGGAAAGAGAGGGATTAGTCGAGCGCGTCAGAGATAGCAGAGATCGAAGAAAAATACTTGTCCGGTTAACGAGTAAAGGTAAAGATTTATTTAACACGATATTTATAAAACATGCGGAGCATATAGCAGAAATAGCTTCGGTTCTTACAGCCGAAGAACAGGAAAAACTCGGCCGGCTGCTTAAAAATCTCGGTAAACAGCTGGAACTTTACCGTTAAAAATTTTTGTTATATAATTCAAACTCAAAATATTTAAACTAAAACAAATATTTACAGAAAGGTGATTTATGAAACGTTTCATAAGCGTTTTTGTCGTAATCTTTGCAGTCGCATATCTTGCCGATGCACAGACGACTTGGAAAATCGATAAAACACACAGCAACCTGGATTTTTCCGTCCGGTATATGATGCTTTCCAATGTAAGAGGCAGTTATACCGATTTCGATGCCGTACTTCTTCAGCACAACGATAATTTTGTCGATAGCACCGTTGAGGTAACGGTGAAGGCGGCGAGTATACATACACAAAATAACGATCGCGATAATCACCTCAGATCGGATGATTTTTTCGATGCAGAAAATTATCCCGATCTAAAGTTTGTGTCGAGGGAATTCGAAAAAACAGGTGATACGTCGTATCGTATTCATGGCGACCTGACAATCAGGGGAGTAACCAGGCCCGTCGAAATCGACGCAGAACTAATCGGTACGATGGT
>PWJF01000257.1 GCA_003560935.1 Ignavibacteriales bacterium | reverse complement strand
TCCGATCTGCCTCAACTACGGCCTGGAAGAGCGGTGTTAATTTAGATTGTTTGAGTACCGTTTGTTCTATTTCCCACGACGCATCGGTCGTAATCCTGACTTTCCCCGAGATCGAAAATGCAATCACAAAATCGCCGCTGCTATGTATCATCGGTGTACCGGTTCGCCCGAGGCCGACGAGCGCCCGTTTTGCAAGCCGTTTTAAGTATGCAGAAGTAAGTGGGGCGTCGGTTGCTACGACTATCATTATCGATCCGTCTTCCTGTTCGGCGGCATCATGGAACATATACTGACCGAGTTCTTTCCCGACCGGAACCCCGTTAATGGTAAGAATTCCGCCGTAGTTCGATTGTACCAGAACTCCTACTGTATAACCGCCGTATTGTTCCGGCAATACGCGCGATGAAGTCCCGATGCCGCTTTTCCACCCGAACGCTGTTGTGCCGGTGCCGGCGCCGACCGCTCCTTCTTCAACCGGTCCGTCCGATGCATTCTCCAGTGCATCGAAAACATGTTCCCGTGTGATGTGCATTCCTCTTATGTCGTTCAGGCGCGAATCGTTCGTTTCGCCGACGACGGGATTTACCGAGCGAACATTTTCATTGCCGCGTAAACGAAGTGTATACTCGACCAACGCCGAAGCAGCTGTCCATGTGCTTAATGTGTTTGTCAACACGATCGGTGTTTCAAGTTCTCCAAGTTCTTGAACTTGCGGATAACCGGTGAGTTTTCCGAAGGCATTCCCAAGTTCGATCGCTGCTGGTACTTTTTCCAGGAAGATATTACCGGAGTGCGGAAAAATTGCGGTAACGCCGGTGCGGATGTCGTCTTCTTCGATGACGGTTCGGTGGCCGACTTTTATTCCGGCTACATCGGTAATGGCATTGTATTTTCCTGGGTTGAAAATACCCGGTTTTGTGCCGATATCACGCACCCGTGGGCGCTCTTCGGATTGAGAGTGTAAAATCATAGGAATAAATAAAATAATGATGAATAACATATAATGGCCCATTAACAGCTCCATATTTTATAAGATTTAACGCAAAACGCAACTATTTATTGACCGTAACGTATACAACTTCAGTTTTCATAATATCTCTAATAAAATTAAAAGCTTCAACATTTACAATTAAAAGGTGCCTCGATGAAACGGAAAAAGTTAGTTTTTGGCTCTCTGGGAATAATTATCGTTGCTCTCATTGTAATCATGATAATGGCAAAAACTTCAAGCAGCGACCAGAATACCGAAAGAACTGTAACGGTTGAGAAAGGAACGATCGTTGAAAAAGCCCTAGCTGTCGGGACAATTCAACCCCAAAATGAAATTCAAGTAAAATCTAAAATATCCGGTGTTGTAAGCAAGATTTATGCAGAACCCGGAACATTTGTACGACAGGGTGATCCAATCATTGAGATACAACCCGATCCGACACCACTTGAACTTGCCGAAGCGAAACGTAACGTTGAACTTGCCGAAGTTGAGATGGAGAATCTCGCACGGGATATGGAGCGCAACCGCCAGCTTCGGGATCGCGGTTTGATATCCGAGCGTGAATTTGAAGAATTGCAGAAACGCTACAACGATGCGACGATCCGTTTGCAAATGCGCAGCGAACATTTGCAGCTTCTGGAGTCCGGGCGCGTGACTATCGGCGATACAAAAATCGAAAGTCAGATCAAAGCGCCGATCACGGGATTCATTCTCGAAAAGATGGTCGATATCGGGGATCCTGTTGTACCGTTGACATCGTTTCAGGCGGGAACGGCGTTGATGACCATGGCAGCCATGGATAATTTAATATTCAAAGGTAACGTCGATGAGATTGATGTCGGCAAATTGGAGGAAGGCATGCCGGTTGAAATAAAAGTCGGCGCTTTACCCGATGCAGAAGTCAAGGGAACCCTTTCTTTGATCTCATTGAAAGCGCACCGGCAGGATAATGCGACTGTTTTTCCGGTTGAGATTGCAATAGACGATAATCCGACGGTGACATTACGCGCCGGTTACTCCGCAAATGCAGACGTCATTATTACCCGGAAAGAAGATATACTGGTTATACCCGAGCGGGTTGTTACCTTTAAAAACGGGGAAATGTTCATTGATATCCCCGATGGAACGGGCGGTCGCAGACAGGTACAGATCAAAACGGGGTTGAGCGATGCAATTAATATTGAAGTGAAGGAAGGTTTGTCGGAGGGAGATATCGTACTTGAGAAACCGCCGCAGAGATTGACTGTCCGTTAGTCGTTTCACAAATAAGAACAAAAAATCATGTCACTCCTGTCATTACTTTCAGAATTTACGCGCGATCTCAGGCAGCAAAAACTGCGTACGGTGCTTACTATATTCGGGATCATGTGGGGCACCGCAACGATCATTGTTCTGCTTGCTTTCAGTATGGGATTCAGGGATCAGATAGTTTACAGTATGCGCGGCATGGGAGACGAGATCGTCATACTCTGGCCCGGTACGACATCAAAAGCGTATGAAGGATACGGTGTCGGGAGAAGAATCCATTTTCGTGAATCCGATGCCTGGCTTCTTCAGCAACAAATCTCGGATATCGATGAGATATGTCCGGAATACACT
>PWJF01000471.1 GCA_003560935.1 Ignavibacteriales bacterium | reverse complement strand
GTTCAGCATCTTGCGGGAATGTCGTCTTCGAAGTATATTGTAGCAATCAATAAAGATAAGGATGCGCCGATTTTCCAGGTAGCAGATTACGGAATTGTCGGCGACGCTTTGGAAATTGTCCCCGTTCTTAAGGAGGAATTGAAAAAGACGCTTGGAAAATAAATTTGAATTTAATGTTACATCTTTATAGATTGTGATAATATAAACATATTTGCTGCAATTTTATAGTGTCTGAAATTATCCGAGGAGGTTGGTGTGACCGATAATAACAAAGTTCAGGTTGAAATAATGGGACTGGCTGCAAGTCCCGCGAGCGGAGGTGCATATGCATTGATCCTGAAAGAGATTACCGGCAGCAGGCGCTTACCGATTATTATAGGTGCATTTGAAGCACAGGCTATCGCCCTTGAAATGGAAGGAATAAAACCTCCTCGGCCGTTAACTCACGATCTGATAAAAAACATTATCGATACCCTCGGCGTTTCGCTTCACGATGTCTTTATAAGCGAATTGCGTGACGGAACGTTTTTCGCGCGTCTCAGTTTGAAGTCGCTGTCTACGGAGATTGATTCCCGTCCGAGCGATGCTATCGCTCTCGCGGTTCGGTATGGCGTTCCAATCTTTGTGTCGGAGCTGGTGATGAATGAAGCCGGGTTCATTCCGGAAGAGGAAGGAGAAGAGAAGAGCGATATCGATCAAATGCTCGGTGGCTCATCAAAAGGCGGCGAGAAAAAACCGCCTCCTAAGATGACTCGGCTTGAGATGCTGCAGAAGCAGCTCAAAGAAGCAATCGAGCGTGAGGATTACGAATCTGCTGCTAAGATTCGCGATGAGATCCGCTCCCTCAGCCAGGGGGATTGATTCACTTATTCTGAAAAGAGAAACCTATGATGTATAATCCGGTCTATTATCCTGCGGTGAAGTATGTCCGCACCGCATTCGTTTTTGCCTTATCCATCCTTCTATCCCACACTTCGGTTACCGGCAATGACGTGCCGGCATTGGGTGAATATCTTGCTCAAGCAGATTGGTATTCGGAAGAAACCTGGGAACACGGGGAAGCGCTTGCAGTACTCAACGAGGCGCTCGAAAAGTATCCGGATAACGACGAAATACTCTGGCGAATCAGCCGTGCATATGCCGATAGTGCAGAAGTCTTACAGAAGATCGAACAGAGAGACGAAGAAACCATCGAAAAATATTATCAAATCGCGAAAGTCTACGCCGATCGGGCGATTGAAATAAATCCGGAGAACTCAATGGCATATACGCAGCGGGCAATTGCAACGGGACAGATTGCGTTGTATAAAGGTATATGGAGCGCGATCGATCTTGTGAAGCAGACACGCGATGCAGTAGTAAAAGCGATCGAGCTTGATGAACACAACGATATCGCTCATTTCGTCTATGCACGTACTCACGCGGAGGTGAGCGAGCGTCCTCGTTTGTTCAGAAGACCACTCGGACTCGGATGGGCAAATGTAGCAACCGCACTTACACATTTCGATAAGGCGTTAGAGTTGGCTCCGGATTTTATTCTATACCGAATCGACGCCGCAAAAGTATTTATACGCGAGAAAAAATATGAACGTGCGCGTGAACTGCTTGCTGTTATCCCGGAATTGGAAGATCAATCCCTATTCGATGTTACCTACCGAAAAGAGGCAGAAGAGTTATTCGAAAAAATAAAGAATAAATAATGAGTATGTCATCGCCGATTCAAGCGTATATATTCGATCTGGGTAATGTCATAGTCGATATTCACATCGATCGGTTCCTGCCGGCATTGGGACTTGATGGAAAATGGAGTATCGAAGAAGCGCTTGAAAAATATGAACACTCGGGATTAAGCAGGGAATTCGAACTGGGGAATATTTCCTTCGATGAGTTTTATCGCAGATCCTGTGAGTTGTTTGAGGTTGAAATCGAACGGGATAAATTTCTCGCGGCATGGAATGCGATCATCGGAGATGAAAAAACTGAAATGCACGGAATAATAAAGTCATGTGCAGAAAAAGCGCCCGTGTATTTATTAAGCAACACAAACGACACCCACTACCGTGATGCACTTGCAAAAGCGCCGTCATTACAGCTCATGAAGGAACATTATCTCTCTTATAAACTCAATTTACTCAAACCCGATCCGCGCATCTATACCGAAATCATTGACCGCATCGGTATCACCGCCGAACATTTATTCTTTACCGATGACCGTGAGGATAATATTGCATCGGCAAAGCATGTAGGATTACAAGCGGTGCAGTTTAAAGACACCGGCCGGTTAAAGAAAGCTCTTAAAAGTTTGTAATATTATCCTTCCGGAAGGACTTTTTCATCACGAAATGAAAAACGGTGGAGCAGCTCGGCCATATCACGAACTGCACGCTCCAGTCCCGTGAATACCGCCCTGCTTATGATAGCGTGCCCGATGCTTACTTCCTCTATTTCCGGTATCTCAGCTATCGGTTTTATGTTTATATAATTTAATCCGTGTCCTGCATTCACGCCTAAATCTAATGATCGTGCAAGTTCGGCTGCATGACGCACCTTTTCACGATGTTCTTCAGATTCCTCATGTGTCCGGGCGTTTGCAT
>PWJF01000522.1 GCA_003560935.1 Ignavibacteriales bacterium | reverse complement strand
CCTCTGCTTTGGTAAACATATTATAATAAATGCGGTCTTTCAAACTTCCCGTCGGACTGAACCATTCCAGCTTGACCAGGATTTTCGCATCGATGCTTTCATCTTTTGGGATGCGGTTTAGCTGTACCATTGGAGTACGTCCGATAGATTCGAAGATGTTCGTGTGGTAATTTTTATTTGTATTCCAGTTTACAGACATTCGCTCTCCAAAATGTTATTGTTATTTGTCACTTAATAGTTAATGGTAATTAGCTCCCCTCAGTTATCCAAATAACAAATAACCATTAACCATTCACTATTAACCGCTTTTCCCTCCTAAAATCGCCTTCGCCGCTCTAGAATCCTTCATTGGAAGCTCATACCGGCGTATCCCATCATACCGATAGAGTGCTGAGGCAACGGCCCCCGCGGTTGGAACAAGTCCGATTTCACCTACACCTTTCGCACCGAAAGGACCTTCCGGCTCATTGACCTCGACAAGAATTATCTCCGTTTCCGGCATATCCTTTGCGCGGAGAAGACCGAGCGACCTGAACTTAAACGACTCCGGAACGCCATCCTTCAGCTTCAACTCTTCCGTCAGCGCATAACCGAGTCCCATGTTTATCGAACCTTCAAGCTGTCCTTCAAGAGATTTCCGGTTGATCACTCTGCCGACATCATGTGCCGCAATTACTTTTTTCAACTTACCTTCATCATCAAGAATGACAACCTGCGTTGCGAATCCGAACGTCATATGTGTGATCGGCTTCTTCGTCTTCTCATTGAGCGCGGTTGTATAATCGATAACCACTTCACCGAAATACTTTTCGCCAACGAGATCTTTTAGCGTTTTGCCGCTATCTAAATCTTTCTTCATCTTCTCCGCGGCTTGAATAACCGCTCTTCCACCCAGCACCGTTGCACGGGATGCCGTTGTCATTCCGCACGGCGTCGGTTGTGTGGTATCGATATTTACACGGACTTTACGCGGATCGATGCCCGTGACATCGCTGAGGAACTGGATCATGACCGTGCAGAATCCCTGACCCATTTCCGTAAACCCGGTATTTATTGTGACCGTTTCTTCGGGCTGCACACGGATAATCGCCTGTCCGTATTCCGGCATACCGTTCCCGATACCGACGTTCTTTATCCCGCACCCGATACCGGCATACGGGGATGAATAATACGCATCTTTTACCGCAAGCAGTGTTTCACGTATTCCGACTGATTTCTCAAACACCTGTCCCGTACAAAATGTATCGCCGATGTCGACCACATTGCGCCATCGCATTTCCCATCCGTCTATACCAACCTTCTCTGCAAGGATATCCATCATTCCTTCCATCGCAAAGGCAGCCTGGTTGGCGCCGAACCCCCGCATCGCACCGCAAGGTAGATTGTTTGTATAGACGGAGAGCGCTTCGACATCGGAATTTAAAATATTGTACGGACCGCCTGCATGTCCCGCCGCACGCTCAAGCACCTTCGTACCGACCGAAGCGAACGCACCTTTATCGCCGATCATTCGCGCACGAAGCGCGGTGATCTTTCCGTTCTCATCGCAGCCAACGGTATATATCAGCTTTATCGGATGTCGTTTTGGATGAAGTCTGATGCTTTCCTCACGTGTCAATGTTGCCTTAACGGGTTTACCGGTCAGCTTTGCCGCGAGTGCAACCTGTCCCTGAATACTCAGGTCTTCTTTCCCTCCGAACGCACCGCCGTTAGTTATCAATGTAACTTTGATTTGACCTTCCGGAAGTCCGAGAAAGGATGCGATCTGTTTTCGGTCGTCAAATACTCCCTGCCCCTGTGAGTACACTTCCACCACCCCGTTCTGCTGCATCGCGATCGAACTTTCGGGTTCGAGAAATGCGTGTTCAATCATCTGGGTTTCAAAGGTCTTTGTTTCGACGAACTTCGATTTCTTTAAAGCTTTATCCACGTCGCCCCGTTTGATGACTGCCTTTTCGAGCAGATTTTCTTTACCTTCATGTACCTGCGGTGCATCCGGCTTGAGCGCTTCTTCGGGATCGAAGACACCTTCAAGCTTATCATATTCAACATGAATCAAACCGACCGCTTCCCGTGCGGTCTTCTCATCGGCAGCAACGACCATCGCGAGAATATCACCGATACAGTGTGTTGTTTCGCCTTCGGCAATGAACAAAGGCCAGTCTTTATAGATCAATCCCTGATACCGCTCACCGGGTACATCCCCGGCAGTGACAACCCGCTCGACGCCGGGATGTTTCTCTGCTTTCGATATATCGATCTTGTTAACTTTGATTTTCGGATACGGTGAGAAATAAAATGCACCGTAGAGCATATCCGGAAATTTCATATCGTCGATGTACGGACGATCACCCATTGCAAACTTCTCGCCGTCCATTCGCGGCAGACTTGAACCTACCTTGCCTGAATAATCCGGTTCCGGCAGCGGTTCCCCCTGAAATGCTTTCGCCGCCGTATCGATCGCATCGATTATCTTCACATAACCGGTGCAGCGGCATATGTTATTGTTTAATGATTTCGCGATCTCTTCTCTTGATGGAGTGGGATTCTTTTCAATTAAATGCTTTGCCCGAACGACGATACCCGGGATACAGAATCCGCACTGCAGTCCCGCCGTAATGGTGAATGATTTTGCAAAAATATCCCTTTCGCGCTCATTCAATCCTTCGAGCGTAAGAATGCTTTTACCCGCCGCCTTATGTGCAGGGACGGCGCATGAAGAGAGTGCCTTCCCGTCGACCATAACGGTACAGCAT
Source organism: Ignavibacteriales bacterium (assembly GCA_003560935.1). Taxonomy (GTDB): domain Bacteria; phylum Bacteroidota; class Ignavibacteria; order T3Sed10-11; family T3Sed10-11; genus T3Sed10-11. Next base: position 7,677 of record PWJF01000522.1, on the reverse strand, counting down.
CCGCACGATCCCTGCGGTGCACAACCGTTCTTCGGTGAGATCAGACCTGCGTTCTCCCGGAGTACGGTCATTAACGAAGTACCGTTCTCGACTTCGGCAGAGAACAGGCTGCCGTTAAGAGTGAATTCTACACGTTCCATTAACACTCCACTTCTTTACTTCTTGAAAGGATTTATAATAGTTAATCCCTGAATCTTATGCTGATGCTGCATATCTTCCGTATAAAGAATAGAACAATCCGCGTGCAATGAAGCAGTGATTATCAGTGAATCATAAAATGAATATTTCCATCTTTCCATTATATCAAAACAACGAATGTAGAGATCGATATCGGCGTAGACCTGACATAATGGTGAAAGCACTTCGTTTAAATAATCTTCACAATCAGATACCGTTATGGGGACAGCAAATTTCTTTGTTGCAATGTTTAGAAATTCCTGGACAACCTGGTAGCTGATGCACCCTGTATTATCATCTATTGCGTTTTTAATCAATTGTTTTGCAATATCTTGTTTTAAGGTATTCGAATCATCGAATGAGTATGCAAATATATTGGTATCGAGAAAAAACTTATCGTTCATTCATCTCATCCCGGGTAAATTTTCTACCAGGTTTAGCATAATTTAAGGAGTCCATCAGTTCATTATAGTTGCGCCTTTTATTACCCATCTGTGCATATTGCCGAAGCCATTTTCTGAATACCTCATTCAAAGATGAACGTTCCCGGAGTGCGCGTTCCCGCGCTTTTCGGATATCGTCCTCATCTGCACTTAAAGTAATGTTTTTTTTCATAATTATCTCACCCCCACATGGGTTTACACTATTTATGTGTACACTAATATAGTGTATTTTCTGTAGAATTCCAAAACCAATTGCAGCAGGTAAAACAATTCATACATTGAATAAATTTATAAAATAATGCTCAATAACTCCATTATTCCCAAACCTCCGGTTGGCAGCATACAGTTTCGTTTGACAATACTTAATATTGTAAATTGTAAACTATAAACTAAACCACCCCCACATTCACATAATGCACCCTGCTTGGATTCAGCATACCTTTCATCAACGTACGCATTGCATAATAATACTCCATATTCACAATATATTTCCCGCTATCTCCGCTTATTTTTGCATCGATTACATTAGATGAATCACAATCGATCCTTATCCTGAACTCATCGTTCGTGAACTTCGCCTCCTTACCTGCCTCATCGACTGTCAATTTGTATTCTTTGTCTTTGAACCTTCCGTACAAGCACGTGCTTCCGTTCTCTCTTAAAAGAACGAAACCGCTCAATTGATTCCATTCTTTCCATTGATCCAGTGAACCGAAGAATCGCGGCTTTTCGATGTACGGTCCGCCGTCTTCCGGACAGAATACATCGCAGTTGCCGCAATCGTTGCATGCATCGGCAAAGTTAGCAATCTGGTGGGATTCATTGACGGTAAATTCACCGCCTTCTACAAATTCCCAATTTCCATTTTCAATCTTTATATTTTTGAAAGATATATTCACCGGTTTGATTTCGAAAAAGAAATTTGCATCGTTCGGACATACAGGTATACACTTATCGCAATTGATACAATCCCACAAATAAAGACGGCTTCCGATCTTGTTCGGCGTTTTACGATTATTGGATGCGTGATAACGCGGATTTTCGATGGTTTGAGTAAATAACCGTTTTGTATTACTCAGAATCGCATTTTGTAATCTATCGCTTGCACTTTCGCCTTCCGTGTTATCAAGACTTATGATATAATCATCGATGGTCGATACATTATGTTCATTCATCCTTGCTTCAAGGTTATACAGATACTTCGGCAATCTGCCGTAACCTCCCGGACGCAACAGATCGGTACACGTAGTAATAGGCACGAGTCCGATACCCGCACAGTCGGCAAAATTGTTCGCATCGACACCCGCGGCAAACGATATCGGGAAATCCGTACCGAACACCTTGCGCCACTCATGCACGAGCGCAAGGTGCAGAACGTGCAACGGTTGTCCCGATAAATACTGAATTTCATCTTTTAAAAAATCACCTTTATTATGGACTTCAAGCGTATTCCCAAACTTGACTCCGAGTGTTCTGTTCTTTCGGGATGCGACTGTTTGGAGTCGTTTAACGACAGCGACGGCATCGTCAAATGTAATATTAACTTCATACGCCTTCTCATGTACCTGCACTTCGGCGTATCCCAGTTTATCATAAAGAAGGTGTTCAAGTTTTTCTTTGCCGAGCATCGGAGGGTTCATTTTTATGATCACATGATAATCCATCTCGCTCAAGAGAAACTCACAAATACTTTCGATCTCGTCGGCGGGAGTTCCGTGAAACGTTGACAGGGTTATACTTTCGGACAACTGTTTTGGGAACGAAATATCTCGATACCGCCGGAACTCATCCGGTACCTGCATCCGGTATTCATCGATGAGACCCGATGCATCCCGCATCGATTGAAGCCACGAACGGATCTGCGGACTTTGAATACCGGCAAGATCGTATCCCACACTCGTATCGAAAATCGTATCGAGTTTGACTTTCTGCGGATCGAGATCTCCCTGTTTGTCGGTAAACCGAAAGCCGGATTCTTTGAACCAATGCTTTAATATCTCTATTATCATTGCCGCTTTGACATATTCGCGGAGTGATTCATCCAAACGAAGTTCCTGCGACCATTCTGTGTTGTAGCCGATGTTATGAATATCGATACACGGTCGGGTTAGTTCAAGTTGATCCTTTATTTGAACCGTTTTCAATTCCAGCATGCGAGAGCCGGCAAGCCAGGAGAGGACTATATTTTGCGTCAATTGCGTGTGCGGTCCCGCAGCAGGTCCGACCGGATTTGCCGCTACCATACCGCAGAAATTGACCGATAAATCCAACGATGTGTCTGGACGGTAGAATTTTCCAGCCTGAAGATCAAAGATAGAATTGTTCCGGTCGTACTCGTGGTAGATCCGTTTTAAAAGTTTATCGAATGGTACGGGGACTAGTTCTGCCATGTTTTGAATTTATTCATAAATAATCAGATATTTTTGCCAAATCCCTCGATAGTTATCGGAGCTATCGGGTTTAATGACAAAATTATTTTGCCATATAATTATTATGTTTATTCTATGCTTTGCATTCGATTCCAAAGTTTTTTAGCTGCTGTCGACGCTTCTTTGTACACCGAGGCGGCATCGACTCCTTGAACTTTCCGGTCTTCAACTACCCATTTTCCTTCGACCATTACCGATTCTACCATCGATGAGCGCATGCCGAAGAGATAATGGAATAACAGGTTATCTTCCGTTAATGGTGTTGGCGGTTCATAATCAAGTATGATAAGATCCGCGACGGAATCTGTTTCCAGTGAGCCGATTTTCTTATTAAAAATTTTCGATGCAATCTGCGCACCGCCGGTTATTAAGTTTTCGAGCGTTAGCGGATCGGGCCGCACACCAGCGTCGCGCATTTTAAAGAACATTACCTTTGCATCTTCAAACATGTCAGCGGGGAAACCGTCGGTACCGAGAGCTGCACGATCACCGAAGAGAAGTACCGGAGCGTATCCGACATTGTTGTTCATATTCGAACGCGGATTATGAACCATCCAACCGCCGGCTTTGCGTATGCGGGAATAATCGTCATGTGCCAGGTGAATACAATGAGCAAATATAGATCCACCCCGCATTATCCCGTGCTTATCCAGTCTCGATATCAGATCGGTATTGTACTTTTCCTTTGCATCGCGTACATCACACGCGTCCTCTGCAACGTGAATATGTACACCGGTATTGCATACATCGGCGAGTGCGGCGCACTTTTGCAATGAATCGTCACCAAGTGTAAACGAAGCATGCGCACCGACAATACCGCGAATCAACTGGTTTTCTTCGTTTGCTTTAATGAAACGCTCGTTTTCCTCAAGTCCCTGATCGCGTTTTTCCATGCCTCCGCGGTCGGTGACCTCATAACACAGCACACCCCGAATACCCACATCTTCATACGCCCGTTTGATCACATCGAGCGAACCGGAAATATGTGTCGGCGAGGCGTGATGATCTATCAAAAGAGTTGTGCCCCACCGTACCGCTTCAACAGCACCGATCAGTGCGCTATAATAAATCGATTCCTCATCGAGTGCGCGGTCGAGTCGCCACCAGACCTTTTTCAATACCTCCGGAAAATTTTTCGGCGGTTCATCCGGAGGGGGCATACCACGCGCGAGACTTGAATACATGTGCGTATGTGCACACGGCAGTCCGGGCATAACATACTTTCCATGTAAATCTCGTACCTCCTCTCCCTCATCAGGAAATAGGTTCTTTCCACGTTCGGTAATAACACCGTTCCGAATCCTAAGATCGGTTGATTCGATCGACGGGGGTGATAATGTGAGTGAATTACTATTCTTTAAGAGCATGTTTTTCTATTGAATTAATGAATACAATGCAAAAGTACCCAACCAGTGACCTCCTTCATAGCTGTCGTCCACCAGATTGGGTAACGAATATTGAATATGATCGTTTGCAATCTGTCTTAAATGATCATAACCTGGCAATGTATTGGCGATGCCGATCAAACACCATGCACGGCTAAAATTCAAGCCGTCGAGGTGCACCAATTTACCGTCGGTTCGATCGGTAACAATACCGGGTGCCAGCTCAACGTCTTTTTCTTTTAGTCGCGGTAAGAACGAGGACAGCCATTTTGCGTATTCATTTTCTTCTAAAATTTTACTCATCAGGAAAGCTTCTTCCAAACAAGGAGAGAGAAAATCATAACCACTGGGCTCCCATGTTATCGGACACCCTTTGTCGTTTAAATAGAACTCCTTTGCCCGCCGCGCAATGACCGACTGCAATTTTTCATTATTTACAGTTTCGGCATAATCATATGCGAGCGATAATCCAAAAGCCGTATTCGTATGCTCCCCCACTCTAATCGGATACTGTAACAGGGGTAAAAATTCGATATACCGCTTGACAATTAAATCCGTCAGGGGTTGCAAATTTTGTTCAAGTGCGGATGCCGATGGGTGATCCCATGTGTGTAACGCTTCGGCTAATTTTAGTAACCATGCCCAACCGTACGTACGCTCAAACGTGGTATTATGTTTATCATGAAAGAATTCAACCTCGGTCGTGATGTTCCCGGCGGTAATGTGGCATTCTAAATGTTCCACTATTTCATTTTTATTTTTCAAATCCGGGAACTCCTGCAATAGAACCACTAAACTCCAATGTGCATGTACGGCTGAATGCCAATCGAAACAGCCGTAGAATGCAGGTCGTAATTGCCGTGGAGGTTTCAGATCTTCATCGCTTCCTAAGACCTGACCTAATTTATTGGGATATTCTACCGTAATGCAATGAAGCGGCAGTTGAGATAGGACATTAGCTTGTTCGAGTGTCAGCTTCACTGATTCAGAATGAGGAACCATTTTTCCGTCGTCATTTTTTTGACAGGCAAAAAAAATTAAAAAAATAAACAACAAAAATACGTTTATTATTTTATTTAAAAAAATTGTTTTGCCCATAATCATTTTGCCTTTTTAGTTTTATTTTTTCGATTTAGGTATTAGACAAATTCGTTTATACTACCACATGGGATTGCTTCGGTATTACATCCTCTAACGATCGTAAATTCGGTTCGATGCTCATCTCCTTACCCGCCGCTTTCATAGCTGTTTGAATGTCTTTCAATCCGTTTCCTGTTATAACAGATAGTACAGTCTCGTTCGGTTTAATAATACCTCTTTCAACCGCTTTTTTCGCTCCTGCTACTCCGGTAACCCCGGCTGGTTCACCGAACACACCGCCAAGTCGTGCTGTCGTCCGCATTGCATCGAAAATTTCTTCATCGGAAACGGCTATCATCTCTCCTATGGATAATTTAATCTGCTGAATTGCACGCCGCCAGTTACGTGGTGTCCCGACAGCAATGCTGTCGGCTAAGGTGTTCGTTTCCGACGGCACGAGGTCGGTCTCCGAATAAAATGCCTCTAATATCGGCTGTGCCCCTTCCGCCTGAACGCCGAGCAGACGCGGGACGCGATCGATCAGTCCGGCTAACTTCATCTCCTGCAACCCTTTACCGACACCGCCAACCGTGCAGCCGTCGCCGACAGATACCACAACCCAGTTGGGCATCTTGCCGCCGTTCAATGTTCCACCGGTACCGGTAAATTGTTCGGCGATTTCATGTCCCGCCGTTTTCTTACCCTCAACAAGATACGGATTGGTTCCGCTGCTTCGATTATACCATCGGAATTTTTCACATGCCTCCCAGCAGAGATCGAATGCATTTTCATACGATCCTTTAACCCGAAGCACCGTTGCACCGAAAATCAGGAGCTGCGTGACTTTTGGTTCCGGTGCGCGCTGTGGAACGAAGATGTAACTCTGCAATCCGATCGAAGCAGCCAATCCCGCAAGCGACGAAGCAGCATTTCCCGTAGATGCAGCAGCAACAGTATCGAAACCAAATTCAATTGCTTTCAACACACCAACCGCACTCGCGCGATCTTTAAACGAGTTCGTCGGATTTCTTCCGTCATCTTTCAGAAAGAGTTTCTTGACACCAACTTCCTTTGCCAACCGCGGAACATCATACACCGGTGTCCAGCCGACGTGAAGCTGCGGCAATGTGGCGGATTGGGAAATGGGCAAAAACTCACGATACCGCCAGTGATTCAGAGGACGGGAAGAAATGATTTCCGGAGTAATAAGAGAATTTATTTTTTCATATTCGTATTGGACATCGAGAATACCTTGTATGCCGCAAGATGGACAGACGTATAGGTGTTCGGGAGGATATGTTTTATCACATATGATGCATTTTAAACCGGTTGCGAAATTATTGTTATTCATTTTGTCTAATGATTTTGAGTGCAAATAGGAAATAAGAAATCATTTTCCTTCAACCATCCCCGCCGCTTTCATATCCGTCATTTTCTTCTTCAACTTATCAACCGACAACAATATCACTTCGTTCGTTGCCGGCAGTGAGAACTCCGGCTCTATCTCGTGATTAGCGACGGCTGATATGGCGTCTTTAATCGCAAGCCATGCCGAAAGCGCCAGCATAAACGGCGGCTCGGCAACCGCTTTGCTGCGGCGGATAGTACCGACCGGATTGGGGGCACTTTGTAAAAGCGAGGTGCGGAAATCTTTCGGTATGTCCTGAACTGACGGGATCTTATACGTGTCCGGTGAATGAGAAAGCAGATTACCCTTGTCATCCCATTTCACCTCCTCGGTCGTAACCCAGCCGAGTCCCTGAATGTATCCCCCTTCAATCTGTCCAATATCGACTCGGGTATTGAGCGAGTCGCCGACATCATGTAATATATCCGTTCTTAAAATTGTATGCCGCCCGGTTAATGCATCCACCAGCACCTCGGTTACCGCCATACCGAATGCATAGTAGAAAAACGGTTTCCCTTTTCCTTTCTCCTTATTCCAGTCGATCTCCGGTGTGCGATAGTATCCCGTGGCACTTAAGCTCACCCTGTTCAGGAACATTAACGGCATTACTTCCGCAAAAGATATGTTCCGTTCAGGATGTTTCACATCGAATATTGTATCGTTTTCGAAATGTATATCGTCCGGGTTACTCGGTGTACCGTTATCCTTTTCGTTAAATACACTGACAACGGCTTCGGCAATCCTTCTCTTAAGTT
>PWJF01000220.1 GCA_003560935.1 Ignavibacteriales bacterium | reverse complement strand
CAACCCGCTGCCCTAAAGCATCGATTTCTTTTTTATCTTTGATTACGCCGTGATTTTTACTCAGCAGAACTGCGAGTATATAATCTATTGCAATTGCATGATCGAGGATCTCGCCGCTGATAGCAATCTCGTCGCCGTCATGACGTTGATTTCGAAGAACGGCGCCGCTCATACCGATACGTTCGACTTTTCCCTGCGCAAGAACTCTTTGTTCTTCCGGGTTAATGAACTGATATTTGACCGATGAACTGCCGCAATTTAGAACGAGAATATTCATATTTTTTGTCCGACTTCATTATATTTAAAAAATCCTTCGCCCGTTTTCTTGCCAAGTTTTCCTTCACGTACCAGTTTTTTTAAAATAGGGCAGGGGCGGTATTTCAGATCGCCGAGTTCGTGGAACAATGTTTCCATCCATGTATGAACTTCATCAAGTCCGATTGTATCGGATAATTCGAGCGGACCCATTAGCTGGTTGTATCCAAGCCGCATGGCAGAATCGATACCCTCGGCGCTTGCTATTCCCTCCATGAGTACATGCATCGCTTCATTGAGCATCGGCACGATAACACGTGTTGTGACGAATCCGGGGTATTCATACACTTCAACTACAGATTTTCCGAGCTGCTCTGCAAATTGTTTGACGGTTTCAAATGTATCATCGGACGTTTTTAATGCACGAACGAGTTCAACAAGAGGTACTTTCGGGACAGGTTGCAAAAAATGCATTCCGATTATCCTGTCAGCGCGCCCGGTTTTCTCCGCAAGTTTTGTCAGATTTAAAGTGGAAGTATTTGATATAATGATTGTGTCCGGATCGCATATCTCATCAAGCTTGTTGAACAACAAATCTTTCGCTTTAAAATCTTCGTCTATTGCCTCGATTACAAGATCACATTCGGTAACATGGTCTATTTCATCGGTGATTTTTATTCGTGTCAAAATCGATTGCCGTTCGCTTTTTGTTATTGCCCACCGCTGGATTTCACGGTCAAGATTTGCTTTAATTTCTTCCATGCTCTCTTCGGCAAGTTGTCGATTTCGTTCGACACCCAGTACATCCATACCGGCAGCAGCAATGGTCTGGCATATTCCACGTCCCATTTGACCAAGTCCGACAATAGCCACATACGAAATTTTTTCGTTATCGGATTTTCCGGGAAGCGTATCGCCGAGGAGGTCTTCAATTTTTTGAGGTTTATTTTTATTCATCTGTAGTTTAATTTCTGAATGGAGGTTTATTTCCCCCGATAAAAAAACGTCGGGGTCAATGATTAGAAAACGATTGTAGATTCAAACGCCACCGGGGGTTTTTCAAACATACGAAAAGTGATGCTGTAAATCAAGATTTTTTAAATATATGACGTTTTGACATTAACCGGTAATTTTTTATATTTAATATTATTAAAATCGGATAAAATCGGTCGTATTTTCCTGAGTGAGGGTAATGTTACGGTTATCAAAACGTGTTGAATATGGATTAATAGCATTGCGGCATTTTGCTGCAATAAATGACAGTACTGTTTGTACCGCGAAGGAAATTTCACAAAAGTACAATATTCCGCATGAATTGCTTGCAAAGGTCTTGCAAAAACTATCACAGGCACGTATAATACAATCGTATCAGGGAGTGCGTGGAGGATATGTCCTGGCTCATGCCCCGTCAAAAATTAAAATTTCCGACGTCATCAATGCAATCGAACATGAAAAACCGATGCTTGCAGAGTGTTATGCGGATGGCCCCGCAAGCTGTATTATTTTCGACGACTGCACTATCCGCCGCCCGCTCGGGAAAATTCAAAAAAATATAAATGATTTTTTTCATACTATGACCATCGCTGAGATTGTTTGAATATGAACGAATCCCGTGTATACTTGGATTATCAGGCAACGACACCGATAGATAACCGGGTATACGAAGCAATGCTTCCGTTTTTCAAAGACAATTTTGGTAATCCCTCGAGTAGATTCCATTCCTACGGCTGGTATGCACAGGAAGCGGTCAATAAGGCCCGCAAATCCATAGCATCGATTCTTAATGCAGATTCTGCCGAGATTGTTTTTACCAGCGGCAGCACGGAATCCAATAATACCGCGATCAGGGGCGTTGCCGAAAAGTACCGTGAAAAGGGCAACCATATTATTACCTGCGCAACGGAGCATCAGAGTGTCTTGTACGTTTGTAACTTTCTTAAAGACAAAGGATACCGCATAACATACTTGCCGGTGAATCGTGACGGGCGAATCGACCTTAATCATCTATGGAACGCTGTTACTGAATCGACAATTCTGATCTCGTTGATGACGGCGAATAATGAGATAGGGGTTGTGCATCCGGTAAAAGAGATCGGTACAATTGCAAGAGAGAAGAATATCATTTTCCATACCGATGCCACACAGGCAATCGGTAAAATGAGATTTGATGTGAATGAACTCAACGTTGATCTCATGTCGATTTCGGGACATAAGATTTACGGACCTAAAGGCACCGGCTTATTATACGTCCGAAGCGCCAATCCCAAAATACAAATTGAACCGTTGATCCTTGGCGGCGGTCAGGAAGGCAATCTCCGGTCGGGAACGTTAAATGTCCCGGGAAT
>PWJF01000503.1 GCA_003560935.1 Ignavibacteriales bacterium | reverse complement strand
TTTATAGATAATCAACAAAAGGACTTAGTTTATGCGTATACTCATTCTCTGCACCGGTAACTCCTGCCGCTCACAAATGGCGGAGGGATATATTAAACACTTCAAACCCGATTGGGAAGTGTACTCCGCCGGTACGGCGCCCGCTGAAAAAGTACACCCGCTTGCAGTAAAAGTAATGGAGGAAGACGGCGTCGATATTTCAACCGGCAAACCGGAACTTGTCGATCAATATATATCGCAACCGTTTGATTACGTTATTACCGTGTGTGATAATGCAAAAGAAACATGTCCGGTATTTACCGGAGATGTGAAAGAACAAATCCATATCGGTTTTGAGGATCCTGCAGCGGCACAGGGTACCGATGATGAAGTACTCCCGTTATACAGGAAAGTACGTGATCAGATAAAGGGTGAATTCACTAAATTTATCGGTGAATTGAAGTAAATGTAATTTTTTCAGTGACTCAATAGTTAAAACTTTGAACAAAAAGCAAAATAATTGCCACGAATCATCACTAAAAATAATTACTTCCCGGTTCGTATACCATTGGGAATACCGATGGATTCTCGATTGATTCAATTGAAAGATCAATGTATTTTGATTTTTGTCGCTGGCGTTTGATTCTTTATTCAGTACGATAGTAATCTTTCTTATTATTAAATATATACTTAACTCAAAGCCGTAAATTGGTTGGTTCAATGAAAATAATTTGGCACATTATTTGCAATATATATTCACGGTTAATTACTCATATATGGAGAGAGGTATGAACACAGCCGCCGATTTTCAAGCTGAAATTTTATCTGCGATAGCACATCCGAACCGGATCCGTATCCTGGAAAAGATACGATATGGTATAAACTGCAACTGCGAAATCGCGCCGGCGTTGGGTATGGAACAATCGAACCTGTCCAGACACCTCAAAATCCTCGTAAAAAGCGGTATTTTGCGGTCCTGGAAGGAGGGTTTGCGCACCAATTATGATATCGCCGATAAACGGATTTATAGGCTGCTCGATATAGCCGCAGATATCGCAAAGGCCAAACTGGAAAAACAGACTGAAGTGTTTGCGTAATCGGGTGTTATATTTTTTTGAAAATCTATATGAGTGCTTGCTCATATTCTCAATATTAAGAAACACTTTTTAATTTTAATAAAGATGAAACACAGGATTTAGTACTATGATTATTGATTTATTGCACGCAGGGTGGCTTTCTCTTGAAGACTACATCCTCGCTCATACGCTCACGTGTCTCGTACCAGCATTTTTACTCGCAGGTGCGATGGTCACATTTGTAAACCGCGAAGCTATACTCGACCACCTTGGTGAACGGGCAAATATATTTAAAGCATTCGCAATTGCGGCTGCTGCCAGCTTTCTGGTTGCCGCGTGTTCCTGCACGGTCATCCCCGTTGCAAGTGGATTGTATTTTGCCGGAGCGGGGATCGGTGTTGCCTTTATCATTCTCTGGGTAGCACCGGCAACCAATGTTCTTGCTCTCGTTTATACCGGCAGTATTCTCGGCGGTGAAATGGTGGTTGTCCGGATTATCGGTGCACTGCTCGTGGCATTTGCCGTCGGATATATAATGAGGGCTGTATTTTCAAAAGAACGACGTGAAATGACAACTATGCAAGATGGCGGTGAACCGGTTACGGCTGAAAAACCAAAAATAATCGCGGGAAAAGATCTCGGTCTTATCGGATTAATTTTATTAAGTTTACTTGCACCGAACTATCTTGTGCAGGAGGGGCCATACCTGCATAAAATATATGTCTGGGGAGCAGGAACACTACTCGTTATCGGATACGCGTGGAAGTTCATAGCCCGTGATTTGATAGAAACCTGGCTCCGGGAAACATGGTGGTTTGTGAAAGTAATATTTCCCCTCCTACTCGGCGGCGTATTTCTTGTGGGGATTATCGGTGCTATACTTCCCGAGCAATGGGTGCAGGACTGGCTCGGCGGTAACAGTATGCTTGCATCGTTCCTCGCAACGCTTATCGGTGCGGTGAGTTACTTTGCAACAATGACCGAGGCGCCGTTCGTCGATACGCTGATGGGACTTGGTATGGGGGCAGGTCCGGCGCTTACCTTGCTGCTTGTCGGTCCTGGGATAAGTCTCCCGAACTGGCTGGCAATTGCACGAATTTTTGGAATTAAAAAAGCGCTTGTGTATGTACCAACGATTATTGTTCTCGGAACACTGGTTGGTTGGTTCTTTGGAAATTTTATACTTTAGAACGACTCCCCAGAGTCGTGTAATCGATTACGACGTATAAAAGACCGCCTGACGGCGGTCTACACCGCTCGGGAGAGCGGTTGGTACAAATCAATCTGCAACATTAACAAAGGAGTGAAAACAATGAAAATACAAATAGCAGGACCGGGTTGTCCACGTTGTCATCAAACAGAGAAAGTAATGATCAATGCAGCACAGGAACTTAATATTGATGCAGATGTATCTCACGTCTCTGACGTGAAGGAGATGGCGCAGTTAGGTATCCGCATCACGCCCGCAGTATTAATCGATGGAAAGATAGCAATGGCTGGTCGTGTACCATCAATTAAGGAAGCCAAAAAAATTCTGCAACCGATCGA
>PWJF01000433.1 GCA_003560935.1 Ignavibacteriales bacterium | reverse complement strand
AGATGTACGAAGATGTACGGCTTGCCGCTAACGGAAAAGTACCGGTTGAATTTTACGGACGAATGGGAGGAGTTATTCCGACGCCGGATGAGGTGCTTGACAGGTTGGAGAAAATGGTGACTCCCGTGTCTATTACTATGAAGGAGGAAACGGTATGAACTCCAAATTAGGAATCGAACAAGAACTCGATATCAGTGTAGAAGGTATGGATATTGTATATGAGCGTCCGGATACGTTGACGGATCTAAGAATGCATTATTGCCCCGGATGTGCTCACGGTGTGGTGCACCGGTTGCTAATGGAAGCTGTGCAGGAACTCGACATTCAACATAAAACAATCGGCGTTGCTCCGGTCGGTTGTTCGGTATTCGCCTACAATTATCTTGATATTGATATGCAGGAAGCGGCACACGGCAGAGCATCGGCGGTGGCGACAGGCATCAAACGGGTGCTTCCCGATAAAATTGTATTTTCATATCAGGGTGACGGCGATCTTGCCGCGATCGGTACTGCTGAAACAATCCATACGGCAAACCGCGGCGAAAAGCTGCTGGTTGTTTTTATTAACAACGCCATCTACGGTATGACCGGAGGTCAGATGGCGCCGACGACGCTTGATGGGATGATAACCTCCACATCACCGTTCGGCCGCAACCCTGATCATATCGGTCATCCGTTAAAAATCACCGACCTGGTTGCGATGCTTCCGGGTACATACTACGTTACACGCGTTGCGGTAAATAACCCGCGTAACGTTCGTATTGCCAAAAAAGCGATAACAAAAAGTTTTGAATATCAGATGAAAGGCAAGGGGCTTTGTTTTGTTGAAGTCGTTTCGAATTGTCCTTCCGGCTGGAAGATGACACCGATAGAAGCTAACAAATGGCTTGAGGAAAACATGCTTCCTATGTATCCACTCGGCGACTTGAAAGTACCTTCTGACGAATAGCAGGAAAATGTGTTATGACAAAAAAAATACTTAGCGAAGAAATTATTTTTGCCGGTTTTGGCGGACAGGGTGTGCTCTCGATGGGTATGGTGCTCGCCTATGCCGGTATGATCGAAGACAAAGAGGTTTGCTGGATGCCGTCGTATGGTCCTGAGATGCGCGGCGGAACCGCGAACTGTATTGTTATCGTAAGCGATGAATCGATCAGTTCGCCGATCGTGACGAAATTCGATACTGCGGTCGTATTGAATCAACCCTCACTCGATAAATTCGAAAAAGCGGTGAAGCCGGGCGGTCTTCTGATTTACGATAGCACCAACATTATCAATCTTCCGACACGCGAAGATATTAAAATTGTGCCGGTAGCCGCGAGTTCCGAAGCCGTGAAAATGGAAAACAAACGTATCATGAACATGATCGTGCTCGGATCACTGCTCGGTATGAAAGAGCTCGTAAAAATCGAAACGGTCATCGAGGCGCTTCGGAAAGTCCTGCCCGAACGACATCATAAATTGCTGCCGCTTAATGAAAAAGCGATACGTCGGGGTATGGAGCTTGCACAATCTGCCGCAACCGTCGAAGCGGAACAATAAAGATGTAGCGAACGTATCAAACTGATTTGAAGAAGAGGGGTGGCGTGTATGAATTTCGACAAAATGCTGGAAAATTATTCGCTTGAAGATATACTCGAACAGGTCGTCGATCACAAGCGCGAGAGTTATCAATTCCTGAAAAAAGCAGCCCGGAAGATCGGTGATGTTAAAGTGAGAGAATTACTCGTACAACAGGTTATCGATGAACGGGTGAGCAGAGAGGAGTTGAAGAAAATACTCGAAGAAATACGAACACAGCGTGGTCTTGAAAATGGCATTGCCGGATGAATAGTATGGATGCAGTTCAATCAATGGTACGGATTCGATCGGGTAATCAGATGGTAGCCGAAGGTGCATTGCGTGCCGGCTGTAAGTTCTTTGCAGGATATCCGATAACGCCCGCTTCCGGAATTTATAAAACGATGATTGACACACTGCCCGGTAAAGGAGGGGTCGCAATCAGTGCACCCGATGAAATTTCGGCGCTCGCATATTGTGTCGGGGCGTCCTTGCGAGGACAAAAGGCAATGACCGCAACATCCGGACCCGGCTGGGCGTTGATGACCGAAACGGTACAGTATGCACTTATGACCGAAACACCGGTTGTCATAGCAATGGTGCAGCGTCTCGGACCGAGTACCGGCGGCGCAACGCAAAATGCGCAGGGCGATATACTCCTCATTGAGAATTGTACATCGGGTGGCTATTCGATTCCGGTTTTTACTCCAAGTACTCCAATAGAATGTTACGAATTAACACACATTGCATTCACGTGGTCGGAATTACTCCGCACGCCGGTAGTTGTAATGCTCGATAAAGAAGTCGGTACGACTTCTGAAGACGTCGATTATACGAAGATACACGATCTAACAACATTAAGTCGGCAGCGCATAATACATTCCGGAAACGGCAAAAAAGAATGGGCGGATACCTATTACTTCGAAAATCCGGAAGACGTTCCGCGGTTTATTCCCGTTGGAGGAAAGATAAAAACAACCGTGACCGGATCGGCACATAATAAGGCGGGTCAACTAATGAAGAATGATCCGGAAACAATTGAAGT
>PWJF01000391.1 GCA_003560935.1 Ignavibacteriales bacterium | reverse complement strand
TGCATAATCCCAGTTGCCGTCCTGCCCTGCCCAATACAACTCAATGTACCGGTAACCGACGTCCTGCATCGCAGTGGAAAATCCTCCGAGCTGTCGTGCAAGCGTATCGAATTTTTGTTGAGAATCTCCGGTTAGCCATCCTCCCGGACCTGCAGGATCGTCATCATGCGTATGACCGGGACATCCGTTGAGGAGAGTACCTAATAGAAACAGAGGGGTGATGACAAGTAACTTCATTATACCTCCGGTTATATGTCTTAATCTGTCATGCTGTCGAGTAAGGTCTTAAATTTGTTCTTAATTTGATCGCGCACCTTCCGGAATATGCCGAGTACCTCCTCGTCGGTACCGGTTGCCATAGCCGGGTCTTCAAAACCGATATGTAATTGTTGTTTTACCTCGCCGATAAATGCCGGGCATGCTTCCTTTGCATCGTCACAGACGGTAACCACATAATCGAACTGCTGATCGATAAATTGATTCACTAATTTCGGTTCACCGCCGCTGATATCGATATCATCTTCACTCATTACTTTTATTGCGAGCGGGTGAACCTCCGGGGCGGGAGCGGTGCCCGCAGAAATAACCTCAAAATCGGGGCGGAAATGCTTAATATATCCTTCAGCCATTTGTGAACGGCAGGAATTACCGGTGCAGAGAATGAGGAGTCGTTTCATAATTGTTCTCCGGTGAAAAGGGCTTTGTTATGTAAGGTACATTTGGAATATACTAAAATATTTGCAATATTTTAAACAATCAGAATATTTTTATTAAAAGTGCACCAGCCGAACAATAGTATGCCACTTTCCCGTGAACGATTAAAAACATACGCAAAACTCAAACAAAAGAAGTACCGTTCTCTGCAAAAACAGTGCATAGTAGAGGGGGTTCGGGCAATACGTGACATCGTTGCTGCGGATGAAGACGGGTATATAATTGATGCTATTTTACATACGCCCGGCTTTATACACGATGAAATGCATGAAAAATTAGTAATAACCGTACGTGAGCGCGGCGCAAAGGTATACGAAGTCGGGGAAAAAGAACTTGAACGCCTTACAGAAACCGTTACAAATCAGGATATTATTGCTATTGTAAATCAATGGAGCACATCAATCGATACGATCGTTCACCAATATGCTCCCCGGCTCATTGTCGCTGCGGATAGTGTTCGCGAGCCGGGGAATCTCGGTGCACTAATTCGAACATGCGATTGGTTCGGCGTCGATGCATTGCTGCTCGGTAAGGGAACCGTCGAGGTATGGAACCCGAAAGTTTTGCGCGCGGCTGTCGGAAGTATGGTTCATCTGCGATTCTCGGAGGATGTTGAGCTCGAAAAAGAGCTTCCGCTATTGAGATCACAAGGCTACTTTATAGGCGGAACGTCCGTACATGGTGGATCGTCAATTGCTGATACAATACCCGCGATGCCGGCCGTCGTCGTTTTCGGAAACGAAGCCGAGGGGCTTTCGCACGGGGTATTAAATGTCATCGATGAGTTGATTACCATTCCGAAATATGGGAAAGCTGAGTCGCTCAACGTGGGTGTCTCCGCAGGAGTTATATTGTCAGCGATTCGTTTCGCATCGCAATAATTGAAAATGAAATCACTAATTCAATCGATCAGTCAATCAAATAATCATCCATTCAATAATTTTTTATGCTGACATCGATCAAAGGATTTAAAGTCGGTCACTATACAAACACAGAAGCGTTTACCGGATGCACGGTAATCCTCTGCCCGCCCGCTTCGGTGGGTAGTTGCGAAATACGGGGCAGCGCTCCGGGGAGCCGGGAAACGCCGCTGCTCGATCCGGGAAAAACGATGAACCAGGTTAATGCAATACTGCTAACCGGAGGCAGTGCGTTCGGTCTTGCCGCAGCCGACGGCGTTGTGAAGTATCTGGTGGAACACGATATCGGATATGAAACACCCTGGGTAAAAGTACCGATCGTGCCTGCAGCCGTTGTTTTTGATTTGAATGTAGGTAGTAAAGATACTCATCCGGGTGCCGCTGAAGGTTATGCGGCATGTGAAGCCGCAAATTCTGGAACTATAGAACGTGGAACAGCCGGCGCGGGAACCGGTGCAACGGTCGGCAAATGGATGGGACCGCAATACTGGATGAAAGGCGGACTCGGTGTTGCGGCGCAAAAGCATGACGATCTGATTGTCTCGGCGCTCGCTGTCGTCAATTCGATCGGTGATATTTATGATGTGAACGGCAGGATTATTGCCGGCGCACGTCATCCCGAAGGCGGATTCTGGGCGGAGGTCGATCCCGGTGCGCGATTTAAAGGGATCCCTCTTCCGCTTAATACTAATACAACCCTCGTCGTAGTTGCAACGAACGCAAAATTACACAAAATGGATGTTTATAAGATGTGTCAGCGCGCTCAGACCGGAATGGCGCGGGCTATAAAACCCGTCCACACATCGCATGACGGCGATTGTGTGTTCGGGTTATCGGCCGGAGGTGTGGATATGCAGTTCGATTTCATTGCCGAGATGGCGGCGGAGGTGACGGCAGAAGCTATACGGGATGGTGTACGAACCGCAAAGGGAACGGCCGATATTCCCGGAGTGACATAATAAAGTAAAACC
>PWJF01000474.1 GCA_003560935.1 Ignavibacteriales bacterium | reverse complement strand
GATATCCGGCATTGCGGTTACCGTTCGATACGGACCCACAAACCATCCTATTCACCCGGGTGTCGATCTTACCGATCCTGCAAATTATGAAGAGTACAGACGATGGCGCGGTATGTGGTATAATGAATTATCCGGCGAACCTTTCAGGGAGTATATAAAACCAGGCACGATCATCGTGATGGATAATAAGGATGATAACGACGCCGGCTCTACAGGTTCGAAGAATATAATGGACTGGCAGGGAAGAGGAGCTGTCGGACTGGTGACCGCCGGCGGGATACGGGATATCGACGAAATAATATTACAACGAAATCCCGTCTATACAAATTATTTTGAACGGGGCAGAGGTGAGCGGATCGGGAGGAACGAGATAATCGACGTTCAACGACCGGTTGTGGTCGGGGGTGTGCTTGTTCATCCCGGTGATGTCGTCGTCGCCGATTCAGACGGGGTGGTTGTCGTTCCACGTAGGGTCGCGGTCAGAGTAGGTCAAATAGCGTATCAAGAATTGGTGGACGATATGATCGAGCGCCGAGAATATTACGAAGCGCTCGGTCGTGAACTGGATGATACCGTCATAGTACCGGAAGAACCGGGAGCATTTTTTAACCGTCTCGGGCTACCGCCGGATCCGAATAAGCCATAACATTATTATGAAATTTGAAAATAAGAAACATCTCCCGTATATTTGAATACGCCCCAGGTTTTATTCACAGGAAGCCAACAATTATCAACCAATGCAGAACATCCCGTGGGTGAGGAGCTCTTATGAAAATCCATAATAGAGTAATATATCCTATCATCATTATATTTCTCATATCCGGCTGCGATTTGCTGGATTCATCCGGTGAATACGGTACGAATATAATCTACCCGTTAGAAAATGGAAATCAGTGGATATATAACCAGGAGTTCGGTTTGTATAATTTCAGATCTTTTGATAATCCCGATAGTGTTATCGACAGGGATGAATATCATTATGCTGAAATTGAAGTGCGATCGAACGGGATTGTCACTCTGAATGAGTTTGAACATAACAGCAGTCCCGTGTCTGAATTAGAACAAACAGCGTACATTGAGAACGGCCAACCACAGATGTTTCGGGACTGGAGATATTATACGAATACCGAGAATGGGTTGTTTTTACTCGGTTCAAGATTTCCATCCGGTGTAACTGCCACACCTAAATACGATATTATGTCGGAGCGACCGGGTAATGCGTTTCATATACTTTTCGACGGAAAGTACTTCACTACGGTAGGTGCCATAACCGAATATGTCGAGTACGCCGTGAACAAACACTATACTAATGCAGACAGCATTTACGTTGAAAAATACCCGGTTAAGGTAATACCTAAAAGAATGAGGCCGGGAAAACAGTGGACAGCTCGTACAGCAGGTAATCCATGGCGCGTGGATAAAAGAATTGTGGCAAAAGAGATGATTGAAATCCCCGCCGGTCGATTTGAATGTTATAAAGTGCAGTGGTATATCGATCTAGGTGATACGGGAGAATGGAACGACAACCTTATTTATTATGATTATTTCGGTCAGGAGGGACTCATCAAACGCGAATTCTATTTTAAAGATCTTATCTGGATGAGTATAGAAAGTTCCGATCCTGAGGGCTATTTTGATTCACATGATATTAAAGTCTTGACGGAGTTTGATGTGAACTGAGAGAAAAAAGATAATATTACTCAGTCACAGAAATTAACAATAACAGCGGGTAGATAATGAGTGCGGGGATACCTGCCCGGTTTGTTCACACCATCGGTACAGCAGGAAGTCGTTGATGAAGCTGTCTCGATGATGCACGATACGCGCCCCGCCGGTATGAAAGCAATGATGAAGGCATTTGCAAAAGCCGATTTGCGGGATGTGCTTCCGCATATCAATGTGCCGACACTACTATTATACGGCGACGCAGATCAACGATCCCCCTTCAATGTAGCCGAAGCCCTACATACCGGAATCCCGGATACGAAACTTGTCGTTATGCCCGGCGTCGGACATGAAAGTAATATGGAAGCGCCGGAAGTGTTTAATACTCATGTGCGTAGATTTATTAAAAACATTTCGTATAAATGAATACCATTCCGGCTGGACAATTATTAATATCCCCGAATTTGATGTAAAAAGGGCACAATTTCTTTCTTTTCCGGTGCTTGTTAGTATTTGCTTTATCTCAGAAAAAGCACTATATTGGTACCTTGAATTATTGCCCAATTTACAATATACAAAGGCTTCTCTTCGGCGAATATCGCTTTTCGCCAGTCATTCAAGTGGTGAGTGATAAATCTAAATAACAAAAACAAACTGACGCTATTCTTATGAGCCATCGTATCATTGCACCCAACCTTGCCGTATTATATCGTCGTGCTGCCGAGCGGTTCGATATGCTGCCGGCATTTGCTACGCGTGAAAGTGCGCTTAAGTGGAACCCGGTTTCATACCGGGAGCTTTATGAACAAGGTCTGAATCTTGCAACGGGATTGATAGAGATCGGTGTTGAAGCGAGGGAACATGTCGGCTTGTTTAGCGACAACAGATTTGAATGGATACTTGCGGATTACGGCGTTCAGCTCAGCGGTGCCGCCGATGTGCCGCG
>PWJF01000420.1 GCA_003560935.1 Ignavibacteriales bacterium | reverse complement strand
GCCATCGAGTACGATCCGAACCGGTCGGGAAGAATTGCACTGCTGCACTACGCCGATGGTGAGAAACGATATATCCTCGCTCCAGATAGATTGAAAATCGGTGACAGCGTTATGGCAGGCGCCGATGCGGAGGTGAAGATCGGAAACACGCTCCCGCTCAGGAGTATCCCGGTCGGAACATTTATACACAATATTGAGATGCGTCCGGGCAAAGGCGGTCAATTAGCCCGAAGCGCAGGTACTGCTGCACAGATTACTGCCAAAGAAGGAAAAATCGTACAGATAAAGCTTCCGTCGGGTGAAGTCCGAATCGCGTCGCAGGACTGCAAGGCGACGATTGGTGTTGTAAGCAATATCGATCATGAAAATATTTCACTTGGTAAAGCCGGAAGGAAGCGGTGGATAGGCCGCCGTCCGCATAATCGCGGTGTATCAATGAACCCTGTCGATCACCCGCACGGCGGCGGTGAAGGTAAAGCGCCCCAGGGTAACCCGCATCCGGTTTCCCCATGGGGATGGAACACAAAGGGTAAGAAAACCCGGCGCGGTAAGAAACCGTCTGACAGATTTATTGTAAAACGTCGAAAAAAATAATCGAAACAGGTTAACAAAACTTTATGGCACGATCGTTAAAAAAAGGCCCGTATGTTGATGAAAAGCTTCTGAAAAAAGTTGAAGCACTGAATAAATCAAATCAGAAAAAGGTCGTGAAGACCTGGAGCAGATCGTCTACAATTACTCCCGAATTTGTCGGGCATACATTCGCAGTGCACAACGGTAACAAATTTATACCGGTCTATATACAGGAGAGCATGGTCGGTCATAAACTCGGTGAATTTGCACCGACCCGTATTTTCCGGGGTCATCCGGGCGGTAAATCAGAGCGGGCATAATAAAGGAACTTGTTGGAGAAAACAGTATCATGGAAGCACGCGCAGTACATAAATATATTCCGACCTCACCGCGCAAGATGCGGCTGGTAATAGATCTCATCCGCGGTAAGGGAGTTGAGGAAGCGATTTCAATCCTGCACTTTTTACCGAAACATTCGTCGGAAGAAGCAGAGAAAACGCTCCGGTCCGCAATTGCGAATTTACAGAACAAGGAAGATTCAGGGCGAATAGACTTTTCACAAATTTACGTGAAAGAGGCATTTGTCAACGGCGGACCGACGATGAAGCGAATAAGACCTGCGCCGATGGGGCGTGCGTACCGCGTCAGAAAACGATCGAATCATTTAACGATAGTGGTATCGATTCGTGATGAAGCATTGCGGGAGCAGCGTGCAAAAGAAGCGAAGAAAAAAGTGCAGGCAAAAAAGCAGCCGAAAAAACAGGAAACAACCGAACAATAACAAGAAAGTTAAACTAAAGGAGTAATCACTTGGGTCAGAAAACGCATCCGGTAGGACTTCGACTCGGCATCATCAAAACCTGGGATTCAAATTGGTATGACGGAAAAAGTTTTTCCCAGAAGTTGCAGGAAGATGTGATGGTCCGGAATTACATCCGTAACCGTATGAAAAAAGCGGGTATCTCGAAAATCCTGATCGAACGAACTCCGAAACGTGCGGTCATCACTATTCATACTTCGCGTCCTGGAATTGTGATCGGTAGAAGCGGGAAGGAGATATCACAGCTCGAAGAAGAATTGAAAAAAATTACCAGTAAAGAAGTCAAAATCCTGATTCATGAAATTAAACGGCCGGAACTGGATGCGTATCTTGTAGCGGAAAACATTGCCAATCAGATTGAAGGCAGAATTTCATTCCGCCGTGCAATGAAGACTGCGATCACCGCTTCGATGCGGATGGGCGCCGAAGGAATTCGTATCATGTGTGCGGGGCGACTCGGCGGCGCCGAAATGGCGAGGACCGAGCAGTATAAAAAGGGGAGAATTCCTCTGCATACGCTGCGAGCCGATATTGACTATGCAAC
This sequence comes from Ignavibacteriales bacterium, assembly GCA_003560935.1. Taxonomy (GTDB): domain Bacteria; phylum Bacteroidota; class Ignavibacteria; order T3Sed10-11; family T3Sed10-11; genus T3Sed10-11. The sequence goes on along the minus strand of PWJF01000420.1, from coordinate 674 downwards.
GACAACCGCGCAGACTATATACGGTTCAATCGGTGTGAAAGTTTGGATCTGCAAAGGTGAGGTAATCGGTCAGATGACCCAGATACGATAGTTTGTTGAAGGAGACGTAAACTATGTTAATGCCAAAACGGGTAAAATACAGAAAAGCACATCGCGGAAGACGACGGGGAACCGCACATCGCGGTTCGATTGTGAACTTCGGAGATTACGGATTGAAGGCGCTAGAACCGGGATGGATCACAAGCCGTCAGATAGAGTCTGCACGTGTTGCAATTACCCGAATGATGAAACGCGAAGGCCGGCTCTGGATCCGGATATTTCCCGATAAACCGGTGACAAAAAAGCCCGCAGAGACACGTATGGGGAAAGGTAAAGGAGCTCCGGAATTCTGGGTAGCGGTTGTTAAGCCGGGCAGAATCATGTTCGAAATTGCAGGTGTCAACAGAAAAATTGCAGAGGAAGCTATGCGCCTTGCAACGCATAAACTGCCGATTAAAGCAAAACTCGTTACACGAAGCGACGTGGAGAATTAAGGTATGGAAAAAATTAAAATGAGAGAGATCCGGGAGATGTCCACCGAGGAGCTCCATAAGCGAATCGCCGATGAACGGATAAATCTTGAACACTTACAATTTCAACACGCAACATCGCGGATACAGAATACGGATCAATTG
>PWJF01000218.1 GCA_003560935.1 Ignavibacteriales bacterium | reverse complement strand
TGGCGGGCAGGGACCGACAACTCCGGAGATTTTGAAAAATTCACTGTTTACCCGGGTTTTTGATTCAGTTTTGAATATATCTTATTGGCCTTCTGTGGAGGAGGTTCAGTCTGATTTTGTAGATTATCTGAGGTTTTTGCCGAAGAGCCATAACTTTGTTGATTTGGCCATGATTCTTCACAGGGCGCGCAGGGCGGTTTCCATTTCCTCTCAACAATTCTGCAGACCCGGGATGGTTGTAGTTTATCCCTATCTGGGTCTGGATTATGTAAGGAATGTGCTAAATTTTTCTCCTTTTGATCGCTATGCAAATTCTTTGCAGAGGCTTTGTTTGCGCAGATTTCATCCCAAAATTTTTGCCTGTTATGACAAGGAAAGTGCTCAACCTGTTCGAGAGGTCCCGCAAAAAAACGCAAATGCAACAATCAAACCATCCCTTAGCCAGCAGTATGCACATTGTCTGCATGGAATAAAGATGTGGGAGCTATCGAAAATGATAAAATCTAAAAGAAATCTCCAGTTGCTTCATTTAAAGTATATAAATAAGCAATCAGAGCGTCCTGTTTGGTGGTTGAAACCATTACTTGAGATGTTGGATTGGAAGTATCGTAAGCCTGTGTTTATTGAAAGTAGCCATTAGTAACCGAGATATGATACTTTAAAATAGACAGTAAATATTCTTGCTTTTTCAAGACTGCAAGATGTATTTAAAACCTAACTTCCTTATTTTGAGACGCATGCTCAAGATTATTCTGGTCTCCGGGCCATGCCCAACTTCATGAAGATCACCCCCATAACCAGTCTGCATGGCCCGTGTGTCTGGTTTTATGAAGAATGATTCAGCGCACCTGTTTTTTCCAGACCAGGCAGGCCATGACGTGTCCGCACATGGCCCCGGCGACCATGAGCATCCAGTCCGTGATATCCGGATAGCGCTGGGGGATGAAGACCTGGCCGGTCTCGATCAGGCCGGCCAGCAGGCAGGCGATTAGGAAGAACAGCATTGTCACTGCCCGTGCGCTCTGGCCCTGGAGGTGCCGGGTCACAAAGCTGGCAAAGATCACTCCCAGAGGGATGAAGTAGACCAGCACCTCCAGGATGTTGAAGGCTGAGTACAGATACGGCTTTCCAATATAGGCATGCAAGGGGATGAGCGAGATGTCGCTGACTCGCTGGGTAAGAAAGTTCCTGTCGAACTGAAAGGTAAAGGGGGACCAGAATGCGCGGATTGTAAGGCCGAACCAGGCCAGGGACAGGGCGCTGCCCAGGATCGTGTTGCGCCAGGGCTTGTCCTTGTGCACTGGGGCGGTCCGGCCCGGGCTGAGTTTTCCGATGATGCTCCCGGCCAGCCCGCCCATTGCCCCGAGCAAAATGTTTGTCGCGTCCGTGGTCCGGCTGAGCACGAAGAGCTGCACGCACTCCAGAAACGCCGCGCCCAGAGCCGCAACCAGCGTGGCCACGGCCAGGGGCCAGGCCTTGACCCTGACCAGAAACCAGCAAACCGGCATCCAGGCCAGGACAGAGGGTAAATTTGCGATGATCGCTGCTGGGGAAGACCAGGTGCTGAACGGGACGAGAATGATCCTGCCGTCTTCCAGCTGGCGGTACAGCGCACCCAGGTTTGCCGAAATATCCAGGGGCAGGGCGTGCAACAGCAGGATGACGCCCAGATAGCACCAGAGCAGGAAGGTCCCGGTCTTCATGCCGCTGTCTTCGAATAGCAGGGTCTGGAACATGGACCTGGTGTACGGACCGATCATCAGCCAGCAGGCAATGCCTATGGTCCCGCCCATGGTCTGGGCGACGATGTCGCTGAGCAGGGTCATCCTGCCGGGGAAATAGAGCTGCAGAAATTCGGCCGTGGCGGCCAGCAGCGCGCAGTAGGCCAGAGCCACGGGGAGCAGGAACAGCGTCCGCAGCAGACTTTTTCTGGTGTGGAAGGCGGCGAGGAACAAAAAAGGGCCGGGGATCCCGATGAGCACGTTGGCCAGCAGATTGGTGTTGGAATAGAGCTGCAGCGGCGAGGTCAGGACTGCCTGAAACCCTTCCCAGGCCTCTGATGGGGGTAGATATTCGAACCTGAAAGGGACCAGACTGCCGTAGATTATAAAGCAGGCGTGAGCCAGAAGCAGAAGCAGAAAGAAAACTCGGATTTTCCGGTCATGTTTCATTTACACGTCCAGATTCATTTTCGGATGTAAATGTTAGCCCATTGGTATTTCATCATATATATACATCCCACCTTGCTTCCGGCTTGTCAAAAGTATATGCAAAACAGGTGTTGCATAATCCAAGGCTGGCTAGGCCCGCAAGCCAAGATGAATTTATTGATCTTTTTTTGGGTTTGAAAAGAGACAGAACTCACTTATTGAATAACATTGAAAGAGGCATCCATGAAGATTTTTTTGAAGATTTTTCATGTCTGGATGGTGGCTGTGTTAGTATTGTTCCTTTTCCAGGCCGGCTCAGTTTCTGCACATGCCAGACTTGTTGGGGTGATCAAAACTGTCAAGCCGAGCATTGTGGCCATAGGGACCTACTCCATCAAGGAAACTCCAAGGATCCGGTTCTATGGGACAGGGTTTGCTGTTGGCAATGGACGGTATGTGATCACTAAC
>PWJF01000515.1 GCA_003560935.1 Ignavibacteriales bacterium | reverse complement strand
GCCGCCTTCGAAGTCAAAGATTCCTATTCCGTCATTACTCAGGGAACTGTTTTTACAACAGTAACTGTGGTAAAACCCGTTCGGGATACTGACGGGGAAGTACACGTGTTTATCGCAGCACATGAAGCGTTCGATGTTCAATATACGCTGAGTCCGCGATTTGTCAGGATGCAGGGGCTGCAGCGCGACTTACGTGAATTACTCGGGAAACCGGTACAACTTGTGTTTAACCGGGATCAGCAGGCAAGCGGTGAGTTACAATTGCCATTATATGGTGTTGACGGTTCGCTTTTAGGATACGCTGTATACGCTCCACCCACGCTGGAAGGATATATCGCGGAGATAGAGGAATCAATTCACTTCGTACGTAGTTTGTTGGTGATCGGGCTATCCGTATTTCTAATTGCAGGTATCATTCGCTGGTTGCTGCGACGGCAATTTCCGTTCCATGCAACACTCATTTCGATAGGGTGCCTATGGGGGGTGCGGTACCTTTGGATGCTCCTCGACATTCCACGTGCGATTATCGGCGGACCTCCTTTCGACCCGGCGTATTATGCATCTCCGCACGGGGGGGGTATCGTCGCATCTGCCGGAGATTTACTTATTACCGTCCTCTTTCTGATGTTTACCGGTCTGCTGCTGTTCCATTCCATTGTTATCAATAACAGTTTGAAAATACCGCATCGACTTCAGGGAATGCATCGTTTGTGGGTAGTGATTGTATCGCTTGTCGTCATGGTTCTGCATATGGGATTGATTCGGGCGTATGCTGCATCGGTTCGCAGTCTGGTATTTGATTCTTCGCTACGGTTTACCGATCCCGGATCACTCTTGCCGTCCCCGATGCTTGCATTGATGCAGTTAAACTTACTTGTGCTCACTGCGGCATTTGTAATTTTGGGAACCGTTTTGGGTTATATCGCACTGCGGCTTGTGCAGGCGGGATTTCATCGGTCGCTATTACAATCAAGTGCGGTCTTATTCTTCATTCTTCTTGTTGCGTCGTTGGGATATTATTATCTACAGAACACACCGCTTGTACAACCATGGTATTATTTCAGCATCCCATTCGTTCTTATCACAATTACGTTGCTTGTTCAGAGAGGTTTTCTGCAATCATTCAGATTATATAAAATTCGATCAATCTTATTCCTCACCGGTTTATCTGTAATTTTCGCCGCACCGGTGCTTGACCGGAAGATCCATCAATACGATCGTGAACAGATACAATTTATTGCAAATAATATTATTCGACCGACGGATGCGTGGAAGGAATTTGTTCTCCACCAATCCTTGCGGGAATTCAGCGCCGATCCGGAGTTGATCAACCTATTGGAGGATATGGATCGGGATGCTATCAGACAAAAAGCTTTTCATCTGTGGGCGGGAAGTATGCTTGGACGCGAGGGTTATAATACGACTATCATAATTTTGGATAACAACCGTAATCCTGTTAGCCGGTTCGGTATCGGGTTTCAACCCCCCGATGAAGCTGCTGTTCAGCAAGTTATTAATAACGGAAAAATTGAAGAAACATTCTTTCGTGATATAGAAACGATCTACGGTAACGCAAAATTGTATGCGTCGCAATCGGAAATTCATAATCAAGATGGTGAATTAATCGGCGTAATTATTGTGAATGTTATAACCGGACCCGGTACATTGTTTCGGGGATACAGTCCTGATATACTACGTACCCAAATCTCTCCGGATATCGCTGCCCGGTACGGTCAACTAATAATTTCTGAATTTGAAAAAGAACAATTATTATCAACATCGGCATTAAATATTCCCGCAACACATACAATACCTGACCACGTATTTGAAACACTCAAACAGGACGAGGACGGTTTTGTCTGGCATAAAGAGCGGATCGAAGACAAATTATATGAAACTGCATATTTCCGTGATACCGATAGAGGACCCGATACTTATCTTGCGATAAGCATCCCGTATCTCGATTTTCGCTGGCACATCTTTTATGCTCTAAAATTGGTTTTCTTTGCTCTTGCAGTCAGCGGTGTGCTGTTGTTAAGTGCCGGTGTCATTTTTTATGCACAGGGTAAACGGTATCAGCCCACATTCCGTGAAAAGATTCTCATCGGATTGCTTTCACTCTCTCTTGTGCCGATTATTATTGTTGCATATCTCAACCGCGATTTTACTATCGACAGAATGACTGAAAATATATCACAGCAATTATACGATGAAGCTCGACGGGTTATTCTTCAGCTCCAACGATTTCCACTACCCGGTGATGATGAAGATGCTTTTTCGGTGTCTCAGTCGATGGCGGACCGAATTGCCGGTGAACTGGGAATCGATTTCGTGATCTATGTCGATGGCGATATGAGCACAACAAGCCGCATGGAAATGTTCGAAGCTGAGTTGATGGACAGGAGACTGAGCGGTTTTGCTTATTCGAACATTGTATTACAAGGGAAGAATTTTGTGACGCGAGAGGAAGCGATCGGTCAATCTTCTTATCTTGTCGGATACCTGCCTGTCCTTGATGACGATAACCGGATACAGGGGGTACTTTCCGTTCCTGCAATATACCGGCAGGCGGAAATCGATGAAGAGCTTGCGCGGCGCGATGCATTTTTATTCGGGATTTAT
>PWJF01000527.1 GCA_003560935.1 Ignavibacteriales bacterium | reverse complement strand
GATAAACCATGATCTGTTCATTCAACCTGATCGGATTAACAAATCGCCGTATAACGATGGATGGATTCTGAAGGTAAAACCGGTTGCATTACGTCATAATCTGAAAAACCTTCTACACGGTGAGACAGCCCGTCGCTGGCTGGAAACGGTGCGGGCACAATTTGTAACGCGCTTTGCCGCCGAAGTCGGTCCGGTATGTCAGGACGGCGGCGAGTTGATCGACGGAGCAGGCGAGCTTTTAAACGAAACCGAATGGAATGAAGTTCTACAAGAATATTTTATGGTTAATGAATAAGACAATAATAAATAGATAATAATAAATAATAAATCAGAAGGTGATATCATGGTAGCAATCTTCGTAGTATTCACGATCGTACTTTTTCTTGGGGTCGATTTAATATACCAGCGAGTACAAAGAAGAAAAGCCGAAGCGCTTGAACCGCAATCAATATACGCACGTTCTTCTGCAATCGACAGGATTTCGGTACCGGAAGGATTGTTCTTTCATCCGGGTCATACCTGGGCGGCAGTTACAGAATCGGGGCTGGCAAAAGTTGGAATCGATGATTTTACACGAAAGTTGTTTGGAAAGATCGACGGTATTGAATTCAAAAAGACAAACGGTGAGGTAAAACAAGGTGAGCCGTTATTTGTGATCAAACAGGGGAATCGCAGAATCGAAATGGTGGCGCCGGTTGACGGTGTTATCCAGCAAACGAATGCTTTAATCGCCAATGATCCGGAGATGCTGCGAACCGATACATATCAGCACGGGTGGCTTGCTGCAATTAAGCCCACGAACCTGAAAAAGAATCTCGAGAAATTGAATATTTCCGATTCCGCTAAGGAATGGGCGAGGGAGGAATTGGGACGGCTGCGCGATTTCTTTGCGGGTGCATCCTTCGAGAATAAACTGGTCGGTCAGACGTTGCAGGACGGCGGACCGCCGGTCGAAGGCGTTCTGGAATATATGAGCGACGATGCAGTAAAGAAATTTGAGGAGTCGTTCCTTAAAAAATAACGACAGGCATTACGAGCATTAAGGTATAAAAACCGCCCTGTATTATACATGCAGGGCGTTTTTTTTATGATATGGATTATTGTATTTTGCGGGGCTATTCTGTATCATTATGAAATACTTTGTACCGGTTCAGTCTTTTTTAAATTTGATCGGGAGGTGCCTATTTGAAAGCAATTCCATTCACCTCTATAACGGCGGTAATTTTGCTGTGTATGGTTCTTATTGGCTGTGCACCGCGTGGTGAAAAAGCAGTTCCCTGGCCGTTTGATGAAAATGAATATGTGTTTATAGAATATCGTCAAGAAGAAGATGGACGTGTGATCCGGGGTGAATTTCCACCCGGACCGATGATTGATTTTCCAACCTATATGTTCGATCCGCACAATGGTACGCTTGTATCACACGAGATTACATTTGCTGTCGATGATACATTAAAAATAGTCCTCGGAAAAAGCACGGCGCTTCGCGGCGCCGCCGGAGGAGGGATGACAAGCCGGCTGATAGGAATTTATAGACTGCCGTATCAAAACCGGGATATTTTACTGCGCGGCGTCGACGAATACGGCAATGCACACATTCAATTTCAAAACGAAGAGCTTGTCATCGAAAGCGGTGATGAATGGGGACACGTCACGACACGGCGGGATACCATCGGTACACCGGGAGAACGATCCATTGCTGAATTTACTAAAACGATACGTCTCATAAACTACGGTATATTGGATAAATCAAATATACGCAAATGGTAACGTTCGACGGAAGCGGATTGCCGGGTGGTGTGTAGTTTTACCGGCTGATGGAAACAACTTCGCCATCTTTCAGCCGTCATCTATCAACTCACCGCTATTACATATTATCAATATCACCTTTCATCTGAAAAACTGAATAAGAACAAAACTGACCGGTGCAACCACGAGCGGAAAGAATTGTATCGTTTTGTGAACCGGCACCGGAATCACGGCAATGCAGATGCAATCAACCGATATAGATCGCAAGCTGTTGTGCTTCTGGTCCGGGAGGCAGCATGCAATAGTTCAACGCGTGCATGAGAGGGTCTTCTGATATCCATTTCCTCCTTTTACTACATACCTACAAGAAATTGCACTACCAACACAACGGCGATTATTTTCAACACCCCCATCAACCATCGCCGGTACGTGGCGGCATCAATGCGGTTTCTGATAGATATTCCATATTTAAGAATAATGATGGCGACTATCGATAGCGGTATGCTGATAAGTACGGATTGCACATCAAGTGCCCCCCGTGCAATGAACGTTCCCGTTTGTGTAATCTTCCCCATAAAAAAACAAACATTGAGAATTTGAATTATCTGTAACGGTGTAAGCCGCATCTCGGTAAAATAAATGATGAGCGGCGGCATGGTAATGTTGACCGTGCCTGCAAGATATCCCGCAACCGACCCGACGCCGGCACCGGAAACGGTAGGGTAATGACGTACAAATGACCAGTTAAGCGATGAAGTGTTCCTGGTATATAAGTAGAATAGAATAACAAGCGCAAGCAGCAGCCGGAACGGGTTCGGGTCGAGGAGTACAAGCATCGATGTTCCGATATAACTCCCGATACCGATGAAGATGAGAATGAACCAGAACCGTTTAACCACGTCCATAAACTTCCCGCCGCTAAAAATGCTGGCAATATTGACCGCCATAGTGGGAATGAGAAGAATGATAATCGCCGTACGCACATCGGTAACAAGAGCGATGATCGGCGTTGCCACAAGTGGAAAACCGATACCGAGCGTACCGTGGACTATACCGCCGAGTGCAATGGCGAGGATGATTATTATTAGTTCTATTAGAGTGAACTCCATCTTTTTAAATAGTTGACAGTTGACAGTAAACAGTTGACAATACTATGATCCCGATTTTTGTCAACTGTCCTCGATAGCTATCGGGGTCTACTGCTTTTTCAACGGTGACGCCCGCCAGGCGAGAAAAATACCGGTTAATACGAGTACACCGCCGAATCCCTGCAGCAATCCCAATGCTTCACCCAGGATAACCCATGCAAGCAGTGCGGCAGTCGCAGGCTGCAGCAACAATGCTACCGATGCAAAAGAAGCCGGTAAATGTGCAAGTGCATACGCTATCATCGCCTGTCCGCCGGTATGCGACACAAGAGCTAGTCCGATAAGAATACTCCAGCCGTATAACGAAGATGCCAGGAGTTGATCTTCGGATAAGGAAGCAATTACAAAAAGCGCAACACACGTAATGATCCCGCTCCACATCATTGTGACCGATGTTGAAAACATCGTACGAACCTGCTTTATAGAAAGAATATATCCGGCATAGAAAATTGCCGTTAATAATCCGAGTGCATCGCCGAGCACCTTTTGCGGGCCGAGTCCGACACTGATACCAATGAGCAGTGCGGCACCGCCGAGTGCAAAGAAAAGACCAGCGATAAACATCCACGTAATGCGTTCCTTGAAAAGCAGCCATGCCCCGAACGTGACAAATATGGGTGCGAAGTTTGCGAAGAGTGTGGCATTCGCGACGGTAGTAAAGACTATCGACCAGTGCCATACCGCTAAATCACCCGCGAAGAAGAGTCCTGCAAGGCACACCCACTTCCATTCATATCGAGAGCCGGGTATCTTCGGCTTTTCCCGCTGCTTTCGGGCTGCGGTTCTTATATCGATTTGTGTCCAAACCCACAGCATCGGGACGGCAAAGAAAAGACGGTAGAATGCGGTGGTGACCGGACCGGTTTCGCTTAACCTGACGAAGATAGGCGCAAATGCAATACCGATCGCTCCCAAAAAGAGCACGGGAAGGGCGAAGGTCTTTGTTGTTTTAACTATTACGGATTGATCAACATTCATGGTATGTAGTATTATCGAACAAACAAGATAGTAAATAATAGTCGATAGTTCAAAATGTGTGATTTCATGGAATTACATTCAAACTTTTTGTAACTTTCTGGGGTTACTATGTATATAAGTAAGCTTGCGACGCACTTACCCGCTATAATATAATTGATCGCCGGATGACCGGGATTGTCACATTATGGAAAAGTGCGTCGCAAGTTTGTATTATATTTTTCACTTATCAGGAGGATACATGTCGCAAAACAACCGCCGCGTGGTAATAACCGGCATGGGTGCGGTTACCCCTATCGGCAATACAAATGAAGAATACTGGAATGCACTTCTTGAAGGGAAAAGCGGGGCGGCTCCAATTACCCATTTCGATGCATCACAATTTGACACAAAATTCGCATGTGAAGTAAAGAATTTCGATCCGTTGCAGTATATAGACCGGAAAGCAGCACGCAGGCTCGATCCCTATTGCCAGTACGCGCTTGCAGCGGCAGCTCAGGCGGTGCACGATGCAGGAATCGATTCTGAAAAACTATCGCAGGAGGAAAAGGACCGAACCGGTGTTGTATTCGGCAGCGGCATGGGTGGGATGAATATATATCATGAACAAACCGGCATCTATATCAAGGACGGCCCGCATCGCGTATCGCCGTTCTTTGTACCAATGATTATTCCGGATATGGCAGCCGGTTATATTTCTATGACATACGGTTTTCGCGGGCCGAATTACTGTGTCGTCTCGGCATGTGCAACCGGCAACAATAATATCGGCGATGCATTCCTTTTGATACGGAATGGGTATGTCGATGCAATGCTGACCGGCGGCAGTGAAACCGGCGTTACCGAAATGGGACTCGCGGGCTTTAACTCTATGAAAGCTCTTTCTACACGAAACGACTCGCCCGAAACCGCCAGCCGTCCGTTCGATGCCACACGTGATGGTTTCGTGCTCGGTGAGGGTGCAGGGGCATTATTCATTGAGGAGCTTGAACATGCAAAAAAACGCGGAGCAAGGATTTACGCCGAGATTGCCGGAATCGGCTTCTCTGCCGATGCGCATCATATCACAGCACCGGAACCGGAAGGGAAGGGGGCGATACTCGCAATGAATATGCTGCTCAGCGATGCAAATCTAAAACCCGAAGATGTCGATTATCTCAATATGCACGGTACGTCGACGCCGCTCGGCGATGCGGGTGAAACCAACGCTGTCAAAGCGGTTTTCGGCGATCATGCATATAAAGTAAATTTATCATCCACAAAAAGTATGACAGGTCACATGCTCGGAGCAGCCGGGGCGGCGGAAGCTATTGCGACGATTTTGGCAATTACTCATGACACGGTTCCGCCGACAATAAACTTTGAGCACCCCGATCCCTCCTGCGATTTAAACTATACATTTAATAAAGCACAAAAACGAACGGTGACCGTCGGCGTCAGCAATGCATTCGGTTTCGGCGGGCATAATACAACCGTTGCATTTAAGAAATATGACGAACGAGAGTAATTAAAAGGGGAAACTATATGAGATTCCGGAGTGTGTATTTTATAGCATTATTATCAGTGATCGCACTGATACCGCTGGATGCTCAGAACAGCGGTGTAATAAAATTCGACCCGTTCCTGCAAAGAGAATTAAAACAACATGAACACATTGAGTTGCTTCGAGAGGCGGAACCCGGTATTCCTTCACCGGCGCTTTCCAAGATACAGCTCGAAGATGAGCCGTTGTATAATGTTATCTTCCATGGAGACAATCAAGCGCTCGATGACCTGGGCATCAGGTTCAATACGCGTATAGATGGTCTTGCGACTGCACGTGTCACTTTACATGATTTGCTCAGGGCAGGTCATCATCCCGGAATCCGGCAGGTTGAAAAAGGCGGAGAGATGACTGTCAACCTCAATCAGAGTATTCGAAGTATTAGAGTGAATCGCGTACATGACGGAGAGATTTTGAATATTCCGTTCAGGGGGAGGGATGTAATCATCGGGTTAATAGATACCGGGATTGATTTTTTTCATCCAGATTTCAGAGGGGAGATCGATCCTGACATTTCAAGAATACTCTCCATCTGGGATGTCCGGCTTGATCCTCAAGGCGGCGAACAGCATCCGGATAATTTTGATTACGGCGTTGAATATACACGTGATGATATACAACGGGAGTTACGGGGCGAAACACAGGGGAATGTTAGGTCGGTAGATCCGCACGGGCACGGTACACACGTTGCCGGTATCGCGGGCGGCAACGGAATGAAATCCGACGGTAAATTCACCGGTGTCGCTCCCGAAGCAGAATTTATAATCGTTGCATTTCCAGACGGCAGATTTTTCCCCGCTGAAATTATGGATGCCATGAATTATATTTTTTCGATGGCGCATCAATTAGGAAGACCTGCTGTCGTTAATTTGAGTATCGGCGGTCATGGCGGATCACATGACGGAACGGCGGGTCATGAACAGGCAATAACATTTTTTTCCCGGCAGCAGGGGAGAGCAATTGCAGTTGCTGCGGGAAACAGCGGTGATAATGAAATACATTATGGCCAAATACTACCGTCCGGTGAAGAAGCCGCGTTTAATTTGCACATTCCTGATTATAATCCGGACCTTGTAGAGATGGATGACTTTGTGTTGAAATTATTATGGTATGAGGGAGACGGTGATGTCGAGGTAACGGTAACTTCACCTTCCGGTCAAGAGGTGTCTGCACAGAGCGGGGATTCGGTATTGGTTCCGACCCTGGATGGAGCGATAGAGCTGGATACACTTGATGATTTTATTAACCCGAAAGGAGCGCGGGTTTTTCTCATTTATATCCACACAAACGCAGGGGTTCCACCTGCGTCGGGAGAGTGGGGAATAAATGTACGGAACCTGTCGGGAGTATCTGAGGTAAAATTTAATTCCTGGATAGTTTCTCAGTCGATGAATTGGCCCTGGTTGCAACCGAATACCGGCCGTCAGTATACTGTAACGATGCCGGGTACTGCAGAAGGTGCATTGACCGTCGGGTCCTTTGTTTCGAAAACAGAATGGATCGATATCAATGGTACGATGAGAGGAGTTGTCGGAACTATAGGAGACTTATCTTTCTTCAGCGGCGGCGGGCCGACCCGCGACGAACGGTTAAAACCAAATATAACGGCTCCCGGTCATGTTATTACTTCCGCAACGTCCGGCAATGCTGCTTACCAGGATGCCTGGCTTGTACAAGATCAAGAGTATGTAAACAACGTGGGTACCAGTATGGCAGTTCCTCACATGGCAGGGGTTGCCGCATTAATATTTGAAGCAAATCCGAACGTGACCGGCAGGGATGTAATAGATATCATTGAGAAATCAGGGAGGTCAGACGATTTAACAGGTTCTGTTCCCAATAACACCTGGGGATTTGGAAAAGCAGACGCAATAGCCATGTTTGACCATTTTGAGGTCACACACGGCATACCGGAAGACTTTTTCCTCTACCAGAACTTCCCGAATCCGTTTAATGCGGTAACAACAATACGTTTTACAATTCCCGAACCGACTCGCGGAAAACTCGCAATCTATGATATTCTCGGAAGAAAGGTTGACGTAGTTATTGAGGGAGATTTTGAACCGAGAGTATACACCGTAACATTTGATGGTTCGAGGCTAAGTTCGGGAGTTTATTTTTACAGACTTCAAACGGATGCATTTACGAATGTGCAGAAAATGATTTTACTTCGATAATTGATTATTCCGTTAATTTGACAATTTCACTAATTACTACTACATTTATACTTATAACTGCTGCCGCTTTCCTTCCGGCCCGGTAACAGTTAGGGGATTTGTAGATGCAGGGTGACTAAATCACATCAATCCTGAATTATAGGGAGGTCATCATGACTGCGGATATTTCAACTCTTATTGAACTACACGATCATACGATAAAAAACTGTCGTAACGATAAATTGCTGAATGCAAAACGAGGCGACTCGTGGGAGTCGAATTCAACCGATGAATTTGCAGAGAGAGTCCGAACGACAGCTCTCGGTTTGTATAAGCTTGGTATTAAGAACCGCGATACCGTTGCTTATGTCGGTCAGAGTAGTCCGGAGTGGACGATCATTGACATGGCAATTTTGAACTGCGGCGCGATCGGCGTGCCGATTTACACAACGCAATCTGTAAACCAGGTCGAGTATATTCTAAAAAATTCCGAGGCGAAAGCAATCTTCATCGGTTCGGAAGAATTGTGTACGCGATTGAAAACCGCGATCGAAGCGGCGGGCGTGGAGATCGTTATCGGCTTTTATGAACGGGTCGGCGATTCGCCGCATAATCTTGCATCGCTTCAAAAGGAGGGCGCTGCCGTTGATAAGGAGAATCCCGACCTGTATCAGGAAATCCGGAGTATCGCCAAACCGGATGATCTGGCAACCATAATTTACACGTCGGGAACTACAGGCAATCCGAAGGGAGTCATGTTAACGCACTCGAACTTGGTTTCGAATGTAACCGCCTGTCTGCAGATATTCGATTTCTATGCTCAGGAAGATGTTACGCTTACCTATTTACCGCCGTCACATATATTCGAACGAATGATTCTGTATGTGTACCAATACAGCGGTGTGCAGATATGGTATGCTGAATCGATAGAAAAACTCGGAGATAATCTGAAAGAAGTCAGGCCGATGATTATGACTACCGTTCCGCGAATGCTCGAAAAAGTATTCGAACGGGTGAATGCGATGGTCGAGACACTGCCCGGCCCGCGGAAAGCGATCTTTAAATGGGCGATCAAAGTAGCGAAGCAATATGATACCGAGGGGAATAATAACGCCGTCTATAAGATGAAATATAAAATCGCAAATGCACTCGTGTACAAAAAACTTCGCGCAGGATTCGGCGGCAGGATACGTATGCTTGTTGCAGGAGGTGCAGCGTTAAATCCCGAACTGGGCACAATATTCAGTGCTGCGGGGATGCCTGTGTTGCAGGGCTATGGATTGACCGAAACCTCACCCGTTATCAGTGTGAACCGGCTGGATAAAAACCGCATGGGGTCGATAGGTCCGATTATACCGGGTGTCGAAGTAAAGATTGCTGACGATGGCGAGATACTTGTCAGAGGTCCGAATATCATGAAAGGGTATTACAAAAACGAGGAGGCGACCAAAGAGGTCTTTTATGACGGTTGGTTTAGAACCGGTGATATCGGCTATATCGATAAGGATGGATTCTTATATATTACCGACCGCAAAAAGGACTTCATAAAAACAAGCGGCGGTAAGTATATTGCACCACAGTTGATTGAGCAGCGGCTTGCTCGCAATAAATATGTCGAACAAGCTGTGGTGGTCGGCGATAAGCGCAAGTTCGCATCGGCGCTGCTATTCCCGGGCTGGGAAGCTCTTCGTGCATTTGCCGAAGGGCGTAATATAACTTACACAAGCGATGAAGAATTGCTCAGGAATCCCGAGGTGCGAAGGCTATATGACTCTGTCATCGATGAAGTGAACAAAACGCTTGCGCAATGGGAAACAATCAAGAAGTATGAAGTGATTCCCGGTATACTGACTGTCGATAATGATCAACTCACTCCGACGCTGAAAGTGCGGCGTCGAAATATCGAACAACGGTATAATGACCTGATTGATGAATTTTATAAAGAAGAACATGTAGAACCGATCAAAGAATGAGAAAAACTATAAACGTGCCCCTCACGTCTTGTATGAAATTGATGCTAACACTCTTACGAAATCCCGACAAGTCGGGAGGCACGTCTTCTGAATCAGAAAGGATGATACCACATGTCATACAAAATAAGGAAGACGGCGGTGCTGGGCGCCGGCGTTATGGGATCGAAAATAGCCGCCCATTTCGCGAACGCCGGTATCCCGGTGTACCTGCTTGATATCCCGCCCAAAGAACTAACCGAACAAGAACAAAAAAAAGGACTCTCGCTCGACCATCCGGAAGTACGAAATCGTATTGTAAATAAAGGACTCGCAGATGCAAAAAAATCAAAACCCGCCGCATTTTTTATTCCCGAATATGCAGACCGGGTAACGACCGGCAACTTCGAGGACAATATGAACTGGCTGGGTGAAGTAGACTGGATTATCGAAGCGGTGGTCGAACGGCTGGATATCAAACAGCAGTTATTCGAAAAAGTCGAACAGCACCGGAAACCGGGAACGATAGTAACTTCGAATACGTCCGGTATCCCGATCCATACGATCGCCGAAGGACATTCCGATGACTTTCGACGACACTTTCTCGGAACACATTTCTTCAACCCTCCCCGATATTTACGGCTGCTTGAAATTATTCGCACACCCGAAACGAACGATGAGGTGGTGAATGCGATCTCACAATTCGGAGAAGAAGTGTTCGGTAAAGGAATCGTCTACTGCAATGATGTCCCGAACTTCATTGCAAATCGCATCGGTATCTTCTCTATGATGTATGCGGTTAAAGTGATGATGGAAGAACAATACACCATAGAGGAAGTGGATCAACTTACCGGTACGATCATCGGACGGCCGAAGAGTGCAACGTTTCGCACAGCCGATCTTGTCGGGCTTGATACATTTGTTCACGTTGCTAATAACTTATATGAGAGCGTACCCGACGATGAGCAGCGCGAAGTGTTTAAAATACCCGGCCTTGTGAATACCATGCTCG
>PWJF01000412.1 GCA_003560935.1 Ignavibacteriales bacterium | reverse complement strand
GAGCCGTTTCTCGATTAGCCGTGCAATATCATTGAGGACCGGCGCGGTTAAAACTTCGATCAACATCGCCTCAACTTCGTCTTCGAGTATTTCGCGCTGACGGTTAAAACGGCGATCGATGAGCGTCGGCGTATCCGGTGTGTACGGATCGAGTGCTTTCTCCCCTTCGAATATACGCCAGAAATGTTCATAGCGTGTATTCGGTTCGGGAGTTGCATCTGCTTGTTCCCGTGTACCCGCCGTCCAGACTTCGTTGGTGTAAGGATTCCAATCTGCTTCATCGTCGTTCACCATTATAGCGGGAATTTCCTGTGAGATAATTCGCTGCATGACCTGATAGATCATCTGCTGCCGTTCCAGTCCGTCGGGGTTTGCATACTGCGCTTTCAACTCGTCGCGCAATCCCCAGTGACTGATAAGCCGGAGGTCTTCGGGGAATAACCGGTTACCTTCGTTATCGACGAGGTTGTTCATGTAGATATTATAGTTCGCGATATAATTGTCGGCGCGCGTCCGGATCTCGCGCCGATTCTGATTAACTTCGGCAGGTATGCGACTGACAAACCAATCGGCAAGGCGGGCTTCCGCCCATTGCCGCCGCGTCCACTCGTTCCCCTTTCTTGTTTTTTCTTCCAGGGTATAGATGGGGAAATTCAGAAGTGCGGTAAATGCAATCTTTGATTGAAATAGGTCTTCGGCAACATGCGCGTACACATCGTACTCACCGAACATATGATCGAGCGGTAAAACCGGACCTGTGTCGACATGCAAATGCCACATAAACTGACGGTTGATGCGGTGCAGATTACCGTACAGGGCTTCGAGATTCGTCTGATACCGTTCGAACACCATATCGAGCTTATCCCGTTCATGATAAAAATTCTCAAGGCAGAATGTCTCGAATTCCTCCGGAGACCCGTCGTCACCACGCCAGCGTTCGGCAACCTGCCGCACGCCGGTTTGGATGCGATCGGCATGTTCGCTGCCGAACCGCTGAATCATTTTATCTATCGTTTGCTGCTGTACCGCTTCCGGTAATCCCATCGATAACTCCCTCTTACCGTTTGTGCAGGATGTGAAAAGAAATACTCCCGTTAGGAGTACGTATATCAATATATTCGGATGTTTCATAAGTTCTCCGAAGATGTTTCGGTTTACAGTTTTCAGTTTACTGTTTACAGTTTTGTGTTATTAGTTCATCAATTTATGGTACACAGGATCCGGTTTCACCGATACTCCGTTTCACCGGTTCTCCGTTTCACCACATCAATCCATTATTCCATCACTCCATTCACCAGCACTCCACCATTCCCCTCAGCAGCTCAATTCAATCCTCTCCGATTAAGCAGCGGTTGAATAACCGGCTCTCTGCCGCGGAAGTTCTTGTACAACGTCATGGCATCGTCGGTGCCGCCGCGTTCGAGTATATGCGTTCTGAATGCCGCTGCGGTTTCCTGATCGAACAACGATGTTTCCTTGAACGCCTGGAACGCATCGGCATCGAGCACTTCAGCCCAGATATAGCTGTAGTATCCCGCCGAATAACCGCCGGCAAATATATGATTGAAGTATGTGCTGCGATGGCGGAATTCGATTTCGGGTATCAAATCGATCGCATCGCGGGAATTCTCTTCAAATGCATTCACGTCTTCGATGTGCGCGGCGGTCAGCGTGTGGTAATCCATATCGAGAAACGCCGACGCAAGGTATTCGGTTGTCGCGAATCCCTGGTTGAACTGCGCGCTCCTGCGGATCCGGTCGATGAGATCGTCCGGAATGACTTCGCCGGTCTGGTAATGACGGGCAAACATTTTTAATACTTCGGGTTCCGCCGCCCAGTTTTCCATCACCTGCGACGGCAGCTCGACAAAGTCGCGCGGGACTGCCGTTCCCGATAAGCTGTTATATTGACAATCGGACAGTAATCCGTGCAGCGCGTGTCCGAGCTCGTGGAAGAATGTCGTCAGCTCATCGTATGTCAGCAGCGCGGGTGTTTCCGCCGTCGGTCGTGAAAAGTTATACACCGTAGTAATAACCGGTGTTATCATCTCCCCTTCGGGAGTGCGTGATTGTTTACGGTAGCTGCTCATCCATGCCCCCGATCGTTTCGAAGCACGGGGATGGAAATCCAGATACAGGACCCCAATGTAGCTTCCGTCGGCGTCCCGGACTTCATATACATCGACTTCTTCATGATATTTCGGTATATCATCGCGCTCGATGAAATCCAGTCCCCACAGTTTGTTGATCACACCGAACACCCCGTCCTTTGCCCTGTCAAGGGAGAAGTATGCACGGAGCATCTCCTCATCGATATCGTATTTATCGGCCCGCACTTTCTCGGCATAATACCGCCAGTCCCACGACTTTAATTCAAAGCCGCCTCCCTCACGGTCGATCATTTCCTGAAGCAGGTTCCTCTCTTCTTTCGCATTGCGAAGCGCCGGTCCCCATAGCTGGTCTATTAGCCCGTATACGCCTTCGGGGTTTTGTGCCATGTTTTCTTCGAGAACATAATGTGCGTGTGTTTCAAATCCCAATAAATCGGCTCTTTCAAGACGCAGCGCTACGATCTCTTGAATAATTTC